>NZ_JADWOM010000005.1:0-238280 GCF_016106645.1 Acinetobacter sp. ACIN00229 | reverse complement strand
GTATAAATCCAGACCTATAAATAATTATATAGTGAATAAAATTTAACTGCCTTTTCATAATATTTAATTAAAATGGAGAATATCTTGCACCACACTGGCAAAATTAATTGCCATTTGTGAAGGGGCATGTTTTTTATAAGCAAGCCCTAAACCCACCGTAGGTACAGGTGCTTTCAAAGAGCGATAAGCCACGCCTTGTATTTGCAATTGTTTGGTCGACTCTGGAACCAAAGATACACCTAAATTTGCAGATACTAACGATAAAATCGACACAATTTGCGGTGCATTTTGTCCAATTTTAGGTTCAAAGCCACGCTCATGGCAGGCTTGTTTAATTGCATCGAAAAGCCCTGCGCTAATTGAAGGTGGCGAGACAATAAAATCAAGTTCTCGTAGTGCATTTAAATCAATTTCTGGCGATGAATCGTCTAGATTAAAAGACTCCGAAGGCAAAGCAGCAATGAGTGGTTCAGCCAATAACTCTTGAATAATTAAACTGTCTGGAATATTGCGTGGTGACCGAATAATCGCAATATCCAAACGGTCTTCGAGTAATAAATCGATGAGCAGCAAGGTGTTCGCTTCTTCAAGTTTTAAATCCACTTTTGGATATTGCTGTTGGAAATAGCGAACGCATTTAGGAATTAGAGGGTTCAACATTGAGGTCCCCGTAAAACCCAATCGCAATTGACCAACTTCACCATTTGCCACCTGTTTAACCAAGTTCGCTGCATCTTCTACACGTTGTTGTACAGGCTGAATCGCATTTAAAAAGGCAAACCCCGCTTCGGTTAGCTCGACCCCATGCGGAGAACGAATAAATAAATCTGCGCCTAGCTCTTCCTCTAAGTCCCGTATTTGCATGCTTAAAGGTGGCTGACTCATGTTTAAACGATGCGCAGCTCTGGTAAAGTTTTTTTCTTCTGCTACTGCTAAAAAGTAGCGTATATGTCTAAGTTCCATCGCAATATATAAAACATATCATGACCTATTGTTAAATATATTAGAAAAATACCATCTAAATTGCTAATTTTAATTTATCGAATTTTCTCGATGCAGCATGCCCCCAAAGCACTGCACTTTCTTTCTGTCATGGTCATGATATGAACTCTTCATCTACACCCAGTACCTTAAGCACTGAGGCAACTTCTGTTCTTTCCCGCGAATGGATTCACAAAGGGACCAAAGCCTATAAGCACGCAGGATTTGCTTTATTCCTCGTAGGCTTTGCCAGTTTTTCTCTGATTTACTGTGTACAGCCACTCCTGCCAGCATTCAGCCAAAGCTTCCAGATTAGCCCTGCGAGCAGCTCCCTTGCCCTGTCTTTAACCACTGCCTTTTTAGCAATTTCGATTGTGCTATCGAGTGCTTTTTCACAGGCAATTGGTCGTCGTGGTGTCATCTTCAGTTCAATGCTGTGTGCAGCTATTCTTAATATTGTGGCTATGTTTACACCTAACTGGCATAGCTTACTCATAGCACGAGCACTAGAAGGTCTATTGCTTGGTGGTGTACCAGCCGTAACTATGGCTTGGATTGCCGAAGAAATCGCACCTGAACACTTGGGTAAAACCATGGGTTTGTATATTGCAGGAACGGCTTTTGGTGGAATGATGGGCCGTGTCGGCATGGGTATTTTGATTGAATATTTTTCTTGGCGAACTGCTTTAGGCTTACTTGGCGCAATCTGTTTTATTTGCTCGATTGCCTTTTTGAATTTACTTCCTGCTTCGCGTAATTTCGTACAGAAAAAAGGTTTGAATTTAAATTTTCACCAGCAAATGTGGCGGACCCATTTAAGTAATTTAAAGTTACTACGCCTGTTTACTATTGGTTTCTTGCTCACGAGTGTGTTTGTTACCTTGTTTAACTACGCCACTTTCCGTTTAAGCGGAGCACCTTATTCACTGAGTCAGACTCAAATTAGCCTTATTTTCTTGTCGTATAGCTTTGGTATGGTGTCTTCATCATTGGCAGGTACGCTAGCCGACCGCTTCGGTAAAAAAACCATGATGATGAGTGGCTTTGCCTTAATGATTGTGGGTAGCCTCATGACCCTGCTCAGCTCTCTTTTCGGCATTATTATTGGTATTGCATTTATAACCACAGGGTTCTTTATTACCCACTCACTTACCAGTAGTTCCGTTGGTGCCGAAAGCAAACAAGCCAAAGCTCACGCCAGTTCACTGTACTTACTGTTTTACTACATGGGTTCAAGTATTGTCGGCTCAGCAGGTGGCTGGTTCTGGCTACACGGCGGCTGGGGTGCGATTGTAGGCTTAACCGTTGTACTGTCGTTACTTGGAATATTTTTAGTTGTTTATACATCACACGCAAAAGCTCATTAATTTTTAAATTAAAGGAAAATCACATGTCGAGTTTATTTGTTTATGGCACTTTAGGCCCAGGTCGTCCTAATGCACATATACTTGAAAATATTGGCGGACAATGGGCAGAAGGTTGGGTCAACGGAACCTTACATAATCAAGGTTGGGGAGCTGATTTAGGCTATCCGGGAATTGTGCTTGATGAAAGTATCAATCAAGTTCAAGGTTTTGTTTTTAGCTCAGAACATTTAAATGCAAACTGGAAATTACTTGATGACTTTGAAGGCGAAGAATACGAAAGAGTACCTGTTCAAGTCACTTTAAATAGTGGCGAACGTGTTGATTCTTTTATTTATGTATTGAAGTCTTAAGCTATTTCTAAAGCTCAAGCCCATAAACATTTAAAAATTGATAGAAAAAATTTAAGTGGTCATTTTTTGGCTTGTATTTTTTTTAAGAAACTGTAGAATTCATTCCACGTCGCCGACATAGCTCAGTTGGTAGAGCAACTGACTTGTAATCAGTAGGTCCACAGTTCGAATCCGTGTGTCGGCACCATCATTAAACCTCATGAATATTTGATTTATGGGGTTTTTTGTTGCCTGTAGATTTAGCTCAGTTCTAGCCCAACGGACTATTTTGTGGTCCATTTGATCGATAGTCTGATGGTCCAAATAATACTCAACTTCCCTATCCAACATGTTCCCCACACCGTTTCCAGCTCTTTGGTTTTCCATGCGAATTGCGATGTCGATACATCAACTTTTCATAGTTGCTATCGCTGCACAGAGCAGGACGCATGAAAAACTTAAGGCGTTAGGGGAATTTTCGAGGTTACTTGTATTTCCTGTTTCAAACAGGACCTCTAGGCTAAACCCCTGAAAGTTCTGGGGAGTTTTGCTTTATATGTTCTTATCTGTAGAACTATGCTATGAATCAGTCCCTTCTGGACAATTCCCCTTAAGCCTCTACCATCGATTAACGAATAATCCCTTTATCTTTTTTTCCCATAATATTCCATCTATGATGCATTTATTACCAAAAAAACATTACTTATTGAGCACCTAACATGAAAGACTATTCAGAATATTTCCGTGAAGCTGTTGCTTCTTTTCTTGCACAAAATCCTAATCTACAAAAAGAGCTTGCAAGCATTACTGTTGATGGAGCAGAAAATATAGGAACTACGGTTGATACACTTCGTTTACAAGTCATGAATCAAAGATTCATTGAACACGCAGCCCTGTTAGGCGTAGACACCACCAACTTAGTCCTGCAATTCATTGATGTGCCTGAAGATGAAAAAAATCAAATTCTAAAAAATTATCACAAAAATCTTGCTAGTTCTCTTGGTGTTGACTGGCAGGACTACATAGCAATAAACCCTCATTTATCCCATCTATAGTCAAATTATTCCCCTATTCTTGAGTAGGTTAATAGGGGTTTGCTTTTGTTGATGGAAGTTTTTTATTGTGGCATTTAGGGAGGGGTTTTTAAGGTTCCTTGCATTTCCTGTTTCGGACTGGATATCTAGGGGGAACGCCTGATGGTTGTGGGGAGTTTCTTTAAAATAATCACTCTTTTTTACGGGGTACAATCCGCTTAATTCTTATAGATATAGAGAACTACTTCTGTATTTGCCTTGAATTTGCATAGATATTATCTACATGGTCTATTAACCAAGGAGTGACCATGAAGAAATACTTTCCTGAGCTTGATACAGTTTCTGACATCCTTGCATCAATTTGCTATGTTGTAGTTGAACGATTTTTCGTTCTTTAAATTTAAAATTCTAAGATACATACCCATAGAACATCTCATGATATTTCTTGAGTCTTAGTGATTAATCCTTAATCTTAAGTCTTAAATTTTCATTATTTTTTAAGCTTAGTGACTATTCATCACTAAGCTTGTAGTAAATTAGTACTCATCTAAAAATTAAAAATATAGCAATTATCCCCATACATATAGCACTAGCTTTATTCAGTATATTCATATTTCGTTTACTCTTAAATAAGTGCAATAGTTTCACACCTAATAAACCATAAACTGACATAGAAATAATATCAATCAATGAAGAAATTAAACCTAGTAAAAGATACTGAGGCATAATATCAATTTTTGTATTGATAAACTGGGGCAAAAAAGCTATAAAAAAAACAAGCACTTTAGGGTTGGATACTGCTGTTAGAAAACCCTTAATTGGTAAATTATAAATACTTTCGATTTCATAATTTTTTTCTTTAATTGTAGGCTCTGACTTCCAAATCATAATAGCTATAAATATTAAATAACAAAACCCTAAATATTTTATTATTTCAAATACTATAGGAAAATCTGTTATTAGCTTATTCAGCCCTAAACCTACAGCACAAATAATTAAAAAATCTGCTATTGCAGCTCCTATACTTGCTAAAAGTACAAGACGTATATTACCTTGCAGCCCTAAAGCTAGCGCTAAAAAAGATGTAGGTCCGGGTAAAATAGCACCAATAAAACAAAAGGTGCTATATAACAAAATTAAATTAAATTCCATACTATTTACTATGATGTATAAATTTCAAGTATTCGTATGTGCTAGGTAAACTTTCTAATAGCATATTTTCTCGTTCCTTTAAATCTTTCATATAGTTTTGTGCTTGTTCATATTTCGCATCATATAACACTTTAGGATATATAGACTCTGGGAACCATTTTAAACCCGTAAACATACAATAATAATTACTATTGGTCCAAAAATTAGAGAACTCTATATCGAAGTTACCATAATAATCTTTCTCATTAGTTGTAATTGGAGGACAAACAACTAATCCTGCTTTATACATATCTAATTTATCTTTCAAAGAATCAGACAGTTTCAGATCATGTTTATTTGCCTTCCAAAATTCGGTATCAACTCGTGATGTAGTAAAGTAATGTGTCTGTAAAAAATCACGACTATCATCAAACATTACTTCTATCTTATCATTAAATGATTTAACTAATTTTTCATCTATTTCTTTTACTGGAAAGTGCTTAACAAGTTGGTAAATTGCTGCATAGATAAAATAAAGTCCCGTAGATTCTAATGGTTCTAAAAAACATGAAGATAAACCGATTGCCACACAATTCTTCACCCACGCACGTTTATTACGCCCAGTTCTAAATTTAATATGATTCAATGAAATATTATCTTCTTTTACATTCCATAACTTTAAGAATTCATCGGTAGCCTGATCCTTTGTTGTAAAGTTATCAGAATAAACGTAACCAGAACCAAACCTACCTAACATAGGAATTTTCCATGTCCAACCATTTTTCATAGCAATTGCTGAAGTATAAGGTTCTATACCATTTTTCTCGTCATCATGCTTAATAGACGCTGCAACCGCTGAATTACAAAACAATTGATCAGACATATTTAAAAATGGTTCATTTAAGGCCTTATTGATAATTAACCCTTTGAAACCTGAACAATCGATAAATAGATCAGCCTCAAGGTCTCCATTTTTTTTAGTTGTAACAGATTTTACGTAGCCATTCACATCTAAATTTACATTCGTTACTTCATCCTCAAAGTGTTTAACGCCCCAAGACATTGAAAGCTTTTTCAAAAATTTAGCGACCAAATGAGCATCAAAATGCCAAGCATAGCTCATAACACTCTCATTATTTAATGTCTTTGGCGATAATTTTGCATCTAATAATTTAGCTTTATCATAACAATCATAAGCCATAGGTAAATTTGTTATTTTATTCTCTCTAAAATAATTCCAGTAATGCGTTAGAGGAATATCATCAATATTTTTTATCTGACCGAACATATGATAAAAGTAATCATTTTTATCATATGGATTATTCCAATTTACAAATTTAATCGCAGCTTTAAATGAAGCGTTACATTCAGGCATCCAATCTTCTTCTTTTAATCCTAAAAAATCGAAGAATACTTTTTGTAAATTAGGAATAGTAGCTTCACCTACCCCAATTTTTGGTATTTCAGGTGATTCAATCAAAGAAATATTAATCTTATTTCCTAAAGCTTTTGCTAAGTACGAAGCAGTCATCCACCCAGCACTGCCACCACCAACAATTAATACATTCTTTATTAATTCACTACTCATTTAATTTTCCTTTCAGCACACTTTTATAAACTTCTCAAATAGTCATTTATTTCTTGATATGACTGTACAATATGAAAATATGATGGAGCATTTTGTTTTACTTCATTTGAAGGTTGAAATAAAAAACCATGATCTACTAAATGCAGCATAGTAAAATCATTAAATGCATCACCAATTGCTATACTTTCTAGCCTTGTTATTTGTTTTTTTTGGTATTTAACAATAACTTCATGTTTTCCCTTTTCTCTTGAATAATTTACTTTTTCTATAAACCCATCTTTATTTACTTCTAAATTATGACAATAAGCTTTTTCACAAGGTAGTTCTATTTTCTCAAAAAGAGGATTAAGAAACTCATAAAAGCAATCTGAAACAATTCTTATTTCAAACTTATTATTTAATTGAAGATAGTCTAAGAATTCTTTTGCTCCTTTTAGTGGGTTAACTTCTTTTATAATTTCAATAAGCTGATCTAAAGTAATATTATATTCTTTAAGAATATTAATCCTATGCTCCATTAATGTTTTATAATCTGGAACTTCTCTCGTTGTTATTAATAGTTCTGGTCGATTGAAATGGTTTGCAAATTTCTTCCATATCTCAGGAATAAGAACTCCTTCCATATCAATAAAAGCTATCTTATTCATATTTAATACCTCATTGAAATTTAGCAAAAAAGAGCGTAATTCCTAACACACATAGAATTGAACCAATTATTCTATTAATATGCACTTGCTTAGCTAACATTTTTTGCCTCAATATCATGGATGAAAAAAGTATAGAGACAAGAGAAAACCAAAAGAAGTGCGCGAAAGACATAAAAAGACCATACCCTAAAAGAATAATCTTTGGAGTAGATAAACTAACAATTTGTGTATATGTACTTATAACAAATAAAGTTGTTTTAGGATTTAATGCATTGGTAAAAAATCCATATTTTAATGCTTGAAAAGAATTTATTTTTGTTAATAAAGACATATCAATTACTGGCTTTTGAGTAAATGTTTTATAACCAATATAGATAAGATAACCAGCACCAATATACTTTACAATATTAAGAAATTGTGGCGTATATGCTATAACAAAAGCTAAAGCAATTAATGTATAGGCAACATGAATTAGGACGCCTAATGATATTCCTAGTGCTGTAAAAAAACCTATTCTTCTTCCATATAAATAACTATTTTTAGTTACAATAGCAAAATCAGCTCCTGGGCTAACTACTGCTAAAATAGTAATTATAATTACAGCAATAAATTCTCCCATTTCAGTCACACCTTTTTAAAAGTAATAACCAAAACATCTCTTAATCCAATTTTTTCTTTTTCAATATTATCTACCTTTGTTTTAGTAACACTATGGTAAACTTGATGATCATCCACTAAAGCTATATCTAGAAAATTCTCTAGCATAAGTTCAGTTTTCAAGACTTTATCTAGGTTATATATTTTAGTTATACCGCCTTGAATATTTTGTCTATTAATTAAAGCCATCAATACAAAATCAACACCATCACGATGGATGCCTTCAGGCGTAGGTTTTCCTAGATCGTTTGGTTTTGCTTTAATCCGAAATTGATGCGCTTCAACAAACCAGTTCTCTTTTTTAATTTCTGAGAATGTAAAATATGCAAATTGTAATAGATTCTTAAAAATAGGATTTTCTATAGTTTTTTTATCTATTTCTGTAAAATATCTGGCAATACCCCCATTTAGAGGATTGTATTCAATAGTTTGAAAATGTGGCATATATTTATTCTTTAAAATAATTTTATCACTATTATTAACAGTAAAAGTTGCATGCTTTCTAGTTCTATATTTCCCTTTATCAGACATGAATTGATCTATGTCAAGTGTGTTCCAACTATCAACAAATTCAATTATATCTTGTTCACATACATTGAAAAAATTATCTTCTTCTTGTATTTTTTGGAATGTATAGGAATCAATAAAAGTATAGCCTTGATTAGCAATTTCTGTTGAATATCTATTATTTTCTATATGTGCAGTTGAATGTATTGCAAATTTAAGTATATTTTCCATAGCTGTAGTTTGATTCATTATTTATGGTGTTTTTATTTTTGAACAAAAATTCAAAAATAAAAATTGAAAAAAACGACTTATTCAATATGAGTTTATGGAATGATTGAACGAATATCTTTGAATTCTTTAAAATTTTTTTATTTCGTTGCTAAATATGGAAGCGTTACATTAGCCTCAAAAAAGTTATTTGTTACTCAAAGTGCTGTAAGCAAGCAAATATGTAATCTAGAGAAATCTTTAAATACTCTTTTATTTATTAGAAAAAATAAAACCTTAGAAATTACACCGGAAGGAGAAATACTATTTAATTGCTGTCAGCGACTTTTTAGCCAACTTGATGAGTGTTTGAGCGGGTTAAACAAGACCGAAAAGAAACAGTTGATCTTGTCTTGTGAATCTACAATTTCGATGAAATGGTTAATTCCTAGATTATCTAAATTTAAAGAATTGGGATATGATTTTGATATTGTTCTACTTACAGGTGGTGGAGTCGTTGATTTTGAGAAAAATAAAATTGATATTGCGATTCGAAGAAATGATTTTAATTGGGGAGAACATATCTATTGTGAGAAAATTGCAGATGAATATATCGTAATGGTACAGAGCGCAAATTCTTATGAAAATAAAGAACTTTTGGTTTCAGCATCAAGACCAAATTTCTATAAAAATATTAATAAAATATTTGAGTTTAAAAATAGTTTAAGAGAATATTCGAAAGTTGAATTAGAACACTTTTACCTTTGCTTAGAAGGTTGCTTAGCTGGCTTAGGTGATACTATTATTTCAATTTATATGATAGAGAAAGAGCTAGAATGTAAGTTATTAAAAAAAATATCATCACCTGTACAAGATGGATCCTCTTATTATTTACTGTCTCATACTGCTTTTAATACTGATCAAAGAAAAATGATCTTTCTAAATTGGTTAAGAAAAGAAATGTATGAGAGTCAAGCCAGACTCATCAGTTAAACACAAAATTCAATTATTAAGTTAATCTTAATTAAATATATCATATAGATACTTCTTGTTGTTTCGAGTAGAGGGTTGATTATCACAAAAATAATACCCAACCAAGGTTATATAGTACTCTTTAGTAATTTGGATATCTTGAAGAAAATTTTTAGGTTCCTTGCATTTCCTGTTTCGGACTGGACATCTAGGGGGAATGCCTGATGATTGTGGGGAGTTTCTTTAAAATAACCACTCTTTTTATGGAGTAAAAATCACTTGGCTCTTATGGATGGAGAGAGCTGTTTCTGTATTTGCCTTGAATTTGCATAGATATTATCTACATGGTCTATTAACCAAGGAGTGACCATGAAGAAATACTTTCCTGAGCTTGATACTGTTTCCGACATCCTTGCATCAATTCCTCATCCACAAATTCAATCCATTGCACATGCCATTCGTATGTGCAATGACCAAGATACGCATGTTCTTACCAAACTACATGCTGTAGTTGGGGTTATGATCTAAGTACATGGAGATGAAAATGAAAGCTTTGAAAGAGTGGCTCAAACAACAACGTGAACTCAATGATCTGACTCAACAGCAATTAGCTCATAAGCTTGGAAAACCTGTGCATTACATTGAAGATGTGGAACATGGTGATTATCGCTTAGAGATCATTGAATTTATTTATTATTGCCAAGCCTTGAATATTGACCCTCATCAGGGTATTCGCTTAATTGATCTTGATCCTCAAGAGCAAAACAAGTAAGTTTATTCTTAATAGTTATTATGATCCATATCAATTTTTTTATGCTGGAATCGCTTGCCTAATCTGCTCTAACCCCTCCTCTGGGGTAATTCCAAGTATACGGCAATACCACACATACTCGACAACATCTAATCGACGCTCGCCTTGTTCAACCTTTTGAATATACGAGTGTGGTTTACCCATGCGTTCAGCTAATGCTCGCATAGTGAGGTGTTGTTCTTCCCGCATTTGCTTCAACCACTTAGTTAAAGCCTGCATTTCTGGGGTATTGATACTTGCTGTCATGTACCTATTATCGATACAATATATTTTGTACCCAATATAGATACATGTAATATGTAACTAATCCTGAAATCAGAACTAAGTCTTCACTTCCTAACGAGAAAATATAAGGTGCATAAAGATGGGGTTTTCAAATCTACTTAGCTCTGCACTAACTGCAGTGGCTACATTCTCTGGTAATCCAGATGTTCAACAAGTTGCTAATTCTGCTAATGAATTGGTAGTTTCTTATCAAGCTCAGCAACAACAGGAAATGGCTCAACGAATCATAAGTTCGCCTGACGGCATTATCCCTGTAACTGAAAAAGGTAAAACTGTATGGCGGGCTTTGAAATACAACGCTGACGGAGAAATTACTGGCTTTGCTGACTTTAATACTAAGGAAGAATATTTAGTGTTAAAGCAGCAGGAACTTCGCGCTCAACAAGCATTGGAACAGCAAAGGAAAGCTGAACAAGCTACCCAACGTCAGTATTCAGCTCAAACCAAACGTACAGGTGATGTCTCAATTGCTGATCTTGATGCATATGGACAAATGCTTGGCACCATGCAAGAGGCATCTATGGGTGCTTTGAGAAACTGCTCTCAATATGTTGAAAGCTCGCCCCCTTGGAATGCTTGCGTACAACGTGAAGTACAAAAGGTTGAACAGCGCAGATAACTAAACCCATTATCAATTTATCAGTCCCGATGATCTTTACAGGTCATCGGGATTTTTTATTTCTAAGGAATTTCAACATGCAACAACGCGTATTCGATAAGGTTAATCAAACCCTCATCAAAACCTTTATTTGCAATAAGCTTTCGGAACGCTCTAAAGGCCAATTGCATTACCAACTTTGGCAAGACAATGATGATTTATCTCTTGGTATTGCTTTGAGCCACAATGAATCATCTGGTGGATTTAGTTCTGAACTCATCAAGGTAGATGACATCCTCAAAACGATCAAAGAATTATTGCAATCTGGGAAGCCTTTCCATGCAACTGCCTTGAAGGACTTATTCATAGGGAAATCAGTTAATAACTATAGTTTCTTGGGTGCTGCTTTAGTTGATCAAAAGGTCATTCGTCTACATCCCCAAACAGCCCGTTTACTGGAAGTGATCGAGGAATATGAATTATGGCCTCTTCGCCTTGAAGAAATAGTGGGTAAAACTGATATTCAAGAGAATATAGTGACTAAGATTCCTGCCAAACGTGGTCCAAAACCTAAGAATCAATCTATCGAATCCGAAGTTGAGGAACAAGCAGATGATGAAATGCATTAAGACCAAAGATGATTTATCACATCTACACAATGAAGCGATTAAGGAAAGTATTTCCAATCACATCCGAACTTTAGAACAGCAGTATGATGAACCTTACCAAGCCACCCTACATGGGTGGTTTATTATTTGTGAAGATGAATCTGATTTATCTGAACCACTTGCCAATCTGACCTTTAGCCTTAGCGATAAGCTTCACTTAGGTGAAGTGGAATATATCGAAAAGAAAGAGAACTGGTATGAGGTTTATGTATTGCTCAATGATAATGAAGGCATATTAATCTATGTTCCGAATGACGTATTCGATAATCATTCTTTGACAGCAATCTAAAGCTATTTACAGCACACTCCCCTACAAAACCTTTTACTAATTTTTATCTAAGGCTATTTTATGACAAGGCATATCTTATTCGCTTTGGGACAAGTCGTGGCTACTAAAAATGCAGTAGAGTTCATGACTCAAAAATACATTACTCCTTTCGATTTACTTCATCGACATCAATATGGTGACTGGGGTGATTTAAATGAACCTGACCGTGAAGCAAATGAACAGGCTTTGATTGAGGATCTCCGGATTCTCTCAAGCTACGATTTTGGTAATGAAAAAGTGTGGGTGATTACCGAAGCTGATCGATCTATCACCACAATTTTACTCCCCATGGATTATTGACCTGACAAAAAACCGTAAATAGACCGTATAGCAAAATGAGCTATACGGTATCTTTTTTTTTGAACACACTCAACAGATGATAGCTTTTTTTGATTTACCGCTCCTCTCTCTACTAGTCAGCAGGTCTAAGTTGATTAAAAAAAGAGCATTCAAGAAAAAATGAAAATTTTTTTCACCCCAGAAATTATCACAAAATCGTTCAAAAAACATACTATTTTTAGAGCTTAGATTTATCCGATTATTTTAGTGATTTTCCCGTTTCGTCCTGAATATCCTTTTCGAATCACCCACTCCTCATTTCGGCAAGGACTTATAGGGAGAAAACTATTTTTACTACTTGGCAAAATACAAATACTTATTTAATTACAATAGCTTATTTTTTTTAAAAATCTCTCACTAGCATAAACCGATGACACATACACACCGATTAAAATACACACAAGTATGCCCTTAAAATACATGATTTAGCCGAATTCCCCCCTATTGCATCCCAATAAATCTTCTCCTAAGATGCCTCCACGTTGAGCTTCAGACCACTATTTAACCACTGTATTTATGGAGATTTATCATGGACCAATCAGATCTTTGCACATTAGGTCACGTTACGAATTTTTTTAGTTTTGATAAACAAATTGGTGTAGCCCATTATCGTGATCCAGCCCTAACAATTCCCGTAAATTCGAGCGAATATTCAATCGCAACGTATTACGGAGATTTCCACGGACGCTCTAAGAGTGAAATCAACAAAATTAGTCCAGACTTTTTGGAACAAGCTTCAAAAAAAGAACTCTGTGTTTACAAATTCGATGAAATGATGAAGGGCTTGGCTAGACTTAATCAAACTGATTCATGTATGTATATTCCACCTATTTTGGACCCTAAAAACCGAATCTTAAAAAATTGCCCAATCCTACTTACTAAGGAAAATATCGAAAAAGGAGACACTGATTTTTTCTACCATGTATATACAGCAAAAGCAGCGATTATCGTCTCATCACTCAAAAAACGAGAAAATTTAGATAATGCATTTATCGGTATATATTCCATTGAATCCAAGGATACAATTAAAGGTCTTGTGATAATCCGCCTTCTTGATTTGGAGCACTATAATGGTAACTCTAAGCAGATATTAAATACTGCTAAGATGCTTCCCCTAAAGTACTTTCCAGAATTCAATCCAGAATCAGCGAGTTGGCCTAATTATTTACTCTGAATTATTACCCTAGTTAGTCTTGAGCAAATAGTAAAAGACAAAACTCTTTAGAATTAAACTACTAACAAAAGTTCAGTACAGACAAACTTTTGAGCTAATTGATAAACATCATCACGATGATCTCTCCAGCGATAACATCGCTACGCTAAATATTTTTGGGACCCCGTCCGGAAGGGAAACCAAGACATTGGCCGTAATCTAATCCAATTACAGTCAGATATTTTTTTTATAGAAGAAACACTCGTAACTATTCCCCTTCAAATTTATGACCTTTATTACGGGTCAGGGATTCTTACGCCTTTTAAAGCTATAAGGAGTCAGATATGTCAAATAATTCCCCGATGGACATCCCAAAATTACGATGCCCTAAAGACAAACGTGAAGTTGAAATGACTGATCCAACAGTCAATCTTTTAAAGCATGTTGTCACACGCTCTGGTAAACGACGCTTCCTCATTCGTTATGTTTATCAAGGCAAAAAACGTGCCTATGCCATTGGTGACCACACCACTATGACAATCAAAGAGGCTCAAATCATGGCAATGGAGGCTAAGAGTCTACTGGCTAAGGGAATTGACCCTCAAGATGCTTATAAGGTTGAACCGCCCATTCCCACATTTGAAGCATTTTCTCGTGGTCCCTATCTCAGTGATAGTAAAGGCCGAAAACGTTCTTATCCCGATGAGAAAGCTCGTCTTGAGCAGCATCTCATTCCTGAATTAGGGAAGTATCAATTATCTCAAATCACAACAGGGATGCTGATAGAGGTACTCAATAAGGTAAAGGCAAAAGGTCTTGCCAATGCTTCAGTCAATCGTATGAGAGCACTATTGTCCTCTCTGTTTCAAATGGCAATCGATCATGAGCATATTGATACGAACCCTGTCAGTAGAGTGAAAAAGCTTAAGGAGAATAATCAAATTGAGCGCTACTTGTCAGAACAGGAACTACCTCGATTACTCAATGTCCTGAATGCCCCGCACTCCTATGGCATCGATAATTTGACTATTGTTGCTTTGGTGAAATTTCTGCTCATCACAGGTGTCCGTAAGCGTGAGGCAATGGATGTTAAATGGACGGATATTAATCTGGATACAGGTGTATGGCTGCTTACCCATAATAAATCGGGTAAAGCTCGTCACATTAATTTGAATCAGGAAGCCCTAAATATTATCAAAGCTATGCCTCAATTTAGCGGATATGTATTTGCTAATCCTAAGACGCTCTTGCCATTCAACGACATGCGTAAAACTTTCGACAAGATTATGGATAGCGCCAATATTTCCAATATTCGAATTCATGATTTACGTCATAACTTTGCAAGTGCAGCAGTCAACAGTGGTCAGAGTCTTTTTATCGTCCAACATTTATTAGGACACGCATCACCTCAAACGACCCAACGTTATGCACATCTGCAATCTAGCACCCTAAAACAGGCATCCGAACAAGTCGCCTCAGTCATTCTGCAAGCCAAAGTTGCTTAGTTAAACCACTTTTACCGCAATTTAAATTTTGAATGGATATGCCCTCACAGGCTTATCCAGAGGACTTTTTTATGTCAATTTTACCTAAATCACAAGAAATTGTTCTAACCGAAAAGCAACGTATCTCCGATAGCCTAGAGTCTCTATCACATGGTCATTCACTCATCCAAGGCGGAACTGGAATAGGTAAGAGTACCTTTGTGATGAAATATCTTGCTCAAAACCATCAAATCATCATGTTATGTCCTCTTGTCGCACAAGTAGAACAGCTACAGCAAATTTATGGGGATGATAATGCTTATGTATTTATTCATGGCAATCAAGCTATTTCAAAGAATGACATCCCTGCCATTATCAGAAAACATTTGGTAATGACCTACGATCAATTTGCTAAATTCGAGCCCCACCTTTCATCTAAAGCAATCATTGTTGTGGATGAGGTACAAAAACTCTATTCCGTAGGAACGTATCGTGAAAAGCCAATACAGTACATTTTAGAAGTGGTGAAAAACCAAAAGTTTGATCGAATTGTATTTTTGACAGCAACCTTAACCAGTCATCTTTTCGAGAAACTGAATATTCAAATCAGCCAGTACTACAAGTTTACTCAAACTGCTCAGCAACAGCGCTCAATTAGTATTGTTAATCCTACTACATTTAATTCTCGTTACTGGGTATACGATGTACTCATGCGTTTGAAGAAACTTCGAAAAGGACAGTGTAAAAAAGTGATTATCATTCGTGTGAATGATATCGAGATCGCCAAACAGGTGAAGGAAATCTATAAGAAAGAAGGATTCAACATCCAATTGATTAATAGTAAGGAAATGTCTAATCCTGACTGTCAGGAATTATTAAGTCTTGAGCGTATCAATACTGAATATGATGCTGTGATTTGTACATCTATTTTAGATGAGGCCATTAACCTCAAAAATAGTGATGAGGAGATTGATAGTATCCATATCGTGGGTAGTAGTACGCACCCAGAAGAAATCGTTCAATTTATAGGGCGATTACGTGTAGCTAATCCACCTGTTTATATTCATCTACCAGCACCTATCAATAACACTAAAATTAATTTCTTTAAACAGCATACAAAATATGTTGCTCAAAATAATAAAACCTACCATGAAGTTAGTCTTTTTTTAAATGAGATCAGAGTTTTTTTGAATGCTGAACGATTTACAGGTTTTGAGGATATTGTTTCAACCAAGATTGATAAAACCAAAATCATGAATGGGTTAACGAACGGACTGATCGGCTGTAAAGGCTTCTGGTCCGATAACAAAACGATCGGTCTCAATATTGCAAGTCTTGTGGCTCGATTCTATCGCTTGGATACTCAGCAGTGCTATAGCAATATCAACTATCTGAAACAACGCTTATTACAATTTTTACCTGATGCAAATGTCACTGTAATCAACAATAACAACCCACTCCCTCAAGAAATTGAGGATGCTTTTAATGAAAGTGAAAAATCATTGGAAGAACAGCGTAAAGATGCTGTTATAAAAGTACGTCGCTCACTCTTGCTTACATTACATAAGGTTAAGACTTTCAAGGAATTCAAGAAAAAGATTGATCATCTCCCTATCCATGAGAGCCCTGAATTTGAGGATGATGAAAACTCCACCCGTATGGAAGTCTATGAAGAAGCTATGCAGCTTTCAGAACGACTAGATAATCTCAAGGATGTATGCCTATCAATTAAACATGATCATACAGATAAAATCATCAAGCTCAGCCATGAATATCAAAGCAACCCTATTGTTATTAGTGTGATGCAACAGTTACGTACAGCCTATCAACGTAAGGAGTTCAAGGAGCAAATACACAGTTATGATGAGGTTACACAGCTCATGAATAAGGGACTACAAAAAGTTGCGGATAAAAAATCCATTATGGAGTCACTGAAACGTTACCCTGATAAGTATGTTGAGGTGACAGCAGATAACACTCTACAATTCAAGGCTGGTAAATCTATTCTTTTTTTACAGAAATACTGCTTTATTCATGTGTTTAACGTTAAGAAACCCTATCAGTTGAAGAAAGTACAATTCAAGGGCTTAACCGCCTTCGGATATGGGTTTAATGAGTTCTCATTAAGAACCAAAAAAACCATGCTCTTAAATGAAAAACGATATAACGCTCGTACAGGACAATTAGTTGAGGAGTAATTATCTCAGTCTAATTTTTACAAAACTAAAATGGCACATGCTGTGCCATTTATCTTTCTCAGTTAAATAAATGTCAACTCAGTTATCTTAATACTATTCATGGAACTAAACCCAATCAGTAGTTAGAAGTTGTACATATACCAATTAAGTGATTACGCGGCTTTTACTTCAGTTGGAATACTTGCATCAAAACATCTAATCGCAAGCTTAACCATAGAAGTATACTCACTTTCATGAGAAGCCTCGTTCTCAATTAAGTCCTGATAAATAGCTTTTCTAGCGACTATTGGTAAACCTGCATTATTTAATTCCTTCACTATCAGTCTAATTTTATCTAAACGCTCTTGCCTTTTCTCAACCAAAGCCGTTCTATTGAGCTTTAATAAAATTCTTGTAGACTCACCTTTGTTATCCATACCATTTGCTAAGGCACCAAAAAAAATAAGACTACTCTCAGGATCATCAATATATGGGTTTAAGATGTGTTTCAAATTAGGATCATGGTTAGTTTTATTCTGATTACAGATTTCACATGAAAGAGTTAAATTATTCCATTCATAACGCTGGGATTGATCTAATGCTTTAGGAAAAATATGTTCAATATCACCATGATGAATATGCAAAAGCTTACTTTCACAATAAGCACATTTACCATGTGTCTCTTCAATTAATGTCTCTTTAATCTCAGGATGACTATATCTTGTTAAGAGGTACTTCGTTGATTCTTTTCCAGCTTTAATATTATCAAGTAATCGTGACTTCCATTTACTGGCATTTCTAATTAACACAGTAGGCTTCTGTTTTTTAATTATTTTTATCATAATCCACTTTCTCCTACGATATTACTTAATGCTTCTGGGTAGAACTCTCCTAAACCAGCATTATTTAACTCGGTTCTCAATCTAGATAAACCTTCTGTTGTAATATCTTGGACTGTAAAGGTCGAACAGATTTTCTGTAACTCATCATCAGCCCATTTAGGCAATGTTACTGGTACACCTAAAACATCGCGCAAGATTTCACTTGCGGTAGCTGCTTTTTGATTCAGATCTAACTTATAAGAAACAACTTTTTTCCCCCATCCACTCTGTTGATCGCTTATATTATTTTTTTCATGTTTTAAAGCATATACGTTAGATTCACGAATTGAAGAAACAATAAACGGGCTATGTGTTACCACAATAAATTGAGCTTTAGGAAATGCTTTAACAAAATCATTCAATAGAGAGCGTTGCATAGACGGATGTAAATGATTTTCTGGTTCATCAATAGTGACGACAAATTCATCTTTGTCATGAGAATAAAGAAAAATCTGCCATGCTAGATCAATAATAGACATAATTCCTCCAGAAGAGGCATCTAATAGAAAATCTCCTGTTTCCGTTTCCAATACTAAGTCTGGTATCCGTACACTTAAGTCTTTAAAACCAAGATCAGCAGGTAATATCTGCTTTAGAATATCTTTAAAGTCGGAAAATTGCTTTTCAATCTTTTCATTTTTCTGTACAAATTGATTTCCTGGACCAAATGCAGCCATTGAAACAATAGCTTCTTTCATTCTATAAATTGGGCTGTGCTGTGTATAATTATTATTAAATAAGTTAACAGTTTCTTGAAAGTAACTATTAAAAGCCTGCGACGCATCCATAGGATTAGTGGGAATATTTTGCAATCTTTCATATTTAGGAATAGGTCGATGGGAACTGATATGGACCCCATTAACTACAGGAACGTTCCCTCCAAATTGCAAGTCAAATTGAGCAGCGCTGTATATTTGTTCATGAATAAAAATGTCAGAAAATGTATCATTAGAATAAAAAATATTGCCTAATATATGGATATTATGACCATAGTGAGATGTTTGATATTCTTTATTTAATGGTCGAAATACCGTCTTATAATGGAACACTCCTTGTTCTTTCGATAAAATAGGGGTGCCTAAAAATGGTTGAGACCATCCAAAGTGTTTAGAAAGTAATTTTAATATTGTTGATTTTCCTGAACCATTCGCCCCTGTAATAATTGTAACATTTGGATGAAAATCAATATCTATATTTTGAAATTGCCGCCAATCGTTAAGTAAAATTTTCTTAAACTTCATTTGATTACTCTTTAAAAATCTAATTTTAAGACTTCGATAATCTAATACTACAATAAGCAAAGAATATTTAAAGGTTATTTCTTCCCCATTTCATTTGTATTCTTTGGTCAGAGAGACTCATCTGATCAACCTCTCGGAGAGCAGAGAATACAAATGCGGAGAATATTCTCCGCATTGAAAATATCAGAATTCCTTTGAAAATTATGGAAAAATATAAAAAAATAGGGGGCAAAATTGATATAAAATAAAAATTAAAACTGATACTCCCCTTATCACCCATCACGGTATGTACTGGAACATGTTTACAGCCTCAAATGATCAGAAGATTACGGTCATATCCACTGTTCAATGATTTAACATGGTCATTTACGGTCTATCAAAATCTCTTATTTTTCTACGGTCTATTCTTCCGGTCAGTAGCAGTTTTACGGTCCATCAACGGTTTTGTACCAAATTTTCCAGAATGGAGGTCTTATATATCTTAGGCCTACAAAAATGAATATTTTCCTATGAGTCTATCATTTTTTGATCATACCCTTACTTTTCAACAACTTAAAGCAAAACATGTCCGGTCTCATTGATTTTATTCAATAATTTACAATTTTATGCCCGTGCAATATTGAATTTATTCAATAAAAAATAATGACTTACTCTTACTTGTAATCAGTAGGTCCACAGTTCGAATCCGTGTGTCGGCACCATCATTAAACCTCATGAATATTTGATTTATGGGGTTTTTTGTTGCCTGTAGGTTTTGAAATACTTAAAGATTTATAATTATTACCAAAAAATTGAGTGCAGACCTATTGATCCACACTCTTCAAATTATTTTTCATATTTCTCTAATTCAATAACCATTTCTTTTGCTGCGGCTATAATTTTAGGCATAGCTTCTCTAGTTAGATCTTGGCCTAATTTCATGCTTTGCTCCATCACTAGAGGCATTTTGTTTATGGCTGCTTGACCAACTGGTGATTTATAAAAATTAATTAATCCATCGATTTCTTCTTGAGTGAAATTTGTCACATAAATACGAGTAAATTCAGGCTCAAGTTTTTCCCAACCCATGTCTTCTACAGTAATGTTAGAGAACTTTTTAGCAAAATTTGCCACGACCTGTTTTTGTTGTGAATTAAGGGGTTTACCTTGTTGCATTTCAACTTCAGAGATTGTTTTTGAAATCATCTGCTCAATGTACGAGTTCATTTGTTTATATAAATCTTGGGATTTTGTGACCTTCATTAAGTCTTTTACAGACTCACTTGAAGCAGGCTGTGCAAAGGTTGGATGAGTGAGACATAAACCAATAACTAAAGTAGATAATATTTTCTTCATCATAATTAATAACATATTAAGGATATTTTTTAAGGATAATAGTTGGGATAGACAATTCTTGTCAAAGGCTTTGTTTTTTTTAATAAAGACTTATTATAAACCTAATCTTAAAAATAATTTTCTAAAACGAATTTATTCTTTTAACAAGTGAAATAGAATCCTGCTAATTTATTAAAAAATATATGATTAAAATAAGAAATATTAAAAAGATATGATTATAATGCGCCCCAAATAAGGTCATATGAATAAGACCTATTTTATAAACTTTAATTCATTAAGATACCAATACGGAAAAGTATGAAACTTCGTTTTATTTTACCTGCTTTATTTCTAACTTTGCCTTTAACAACATATGCTCAAGACACTACATCTCAACCACAAATGCAAACTACTGCAAACCCACCCATTTGCTTAATTGAAGGAACTCCTTCAGCAGAGCACTATAAATCCATTAAACGTATTAAAGCCGCGAAAGGAACCTATGGTGGTTTTGAAGAAGTAAAACCTAAATTAGCGATTGTTGCTCGTAAATACGGTGCAGATGTAGTGATTAATTATCATCAAAGCCAAAGATTTGGTTTCTGGCCGTGGCGTATTGTACGTCCAGTACTTACAGGAACTGCCGTGAAATGGAATACACCTTTTAACTGCGCTGCCTTAGGCGGTAAAGAAATTCGTTAATAAGAAATGAAAAAAGCCCAACATCCTGTTGGGCTTTTTCCGTATTTCGTTACTAGGTACACTTCCTGTAATACCTCACGTCCTGATGCTTAAACTTATTATTGTTGTTTTACGTTTCGGAACTTCCTGTTCCTGATGAGTTCATCATAGGCAATTCATCACGTCATAAAAAGACGCCAATTTCCCGAATGTATGTAAGAAAAAGCGTACATGGTTCTTTTAAATTTAAAACTTGATTTACTATAATTGAAATAAAAATATGAATTTATAAACAAGTTCTGTTCGTCAATTAAATAAGAAAACGCTATAATGAACCCATTACTTTATTTCTAAAATATATTTAAAAATAACAAGGAACGAGATGTTTACTTTGCCATCAAATCTTTTTCAACCTTTAGTGACCATACTTGCATGCCTTATTATTATTGTAAGTAAAATGCCTCAGCTAAAATTTAGAAAAACTATATTATTTTTAGCCTTTGGCAGTTTTACTTTAATATGTGCTTTGGCAATATTTGGTTTTTTTAATTAAGCCTTATTTCTTACTCTTCTCTATCATTTTTTCAAAATGTTTAAGGTTTGGGTTCAGCGTATCCCATGCGTAGGCTTGGCTCACAAACACCTCTGCTCTAGGCTGATAGAGACTCGGGTCATCCAAAGTACCTGCACGTATTGAAATCATTTCAGGGGCAATTTCAGGTAAGCCAAAAAGCTGAGAACCACAAGTTGGGCAAAATGCTCTTTTAATAGGTCGGCCAGAAGATCCTAAAGTCTCAAAATATTTAAGTTCACCACTTACTTTCAATTCAGATTGGTGAAAAAAAGCGATTGGTGCATATGCTGAACCTGTTGCCTTCTGACAATCTCGACAATGGCAATTAAAGCTATAACGTGGCTCCGTTTCGCTTTGATAGCTCACAGCTCCACATAAACACGATCCTTGATATTTAGCTGACATGGCTCATCCTATTTTTTTATTGCTGTGATTTGAATATAACGTACATATCCATTTTGGTAGAGTTGTTGGCATAACTTTGCAGTCATTTGAATTTTAAAATTTGCCAATCCTCGGCTTTGATTTTGTCTTTGCTGATTTTGAATATACCGCGAAAAACCGAGTAATACAGGCTCGGATAAATCTTCAATTTGAATATCTGCAAAACCTTGTTGTTCCAAGGTTGTTCTTAATATTTTTTCAGTCGGTACAGCATCCCAAGCGACATTTGCTGCTTTAAGTAAATAACGATGCTTTTGTTCTTGTAACACGCTCATGTTTTGACATGTGTCAGCACGCATTAGGTAATGAAAACCTAATCGGCCTTTTGAATTTAAAACTGGAGTGGCCGAATCTAGAAATGAATTTAAATTACTGTGATAAGCCGCATCAATACACAACACAGCATCGAAGTGTTGTTTAAATTCAAATTGTTTTAAATTTAAAAATGAACCACAAAAAATCTGACTTACTTCAGGAATAAGCCTTTGAATTTTATTAACACACTCTGGTTGTAAGTCAACTGCACTGAGGCTTTTGGGTTGATAGTGCTGTAGCCAGTGCAACAAACTTGCACCCTGTCCGCTGCCTAAATCTAAGAGATGATCTTTTGAATTTAAATTGACAGCTTGTGCCAAATGATCTGCCAATTGGCGACAAGCTTCACGGTAATTTTGGGTATTTTTCCAAAAACCCAAATTTGTCCAAGCAAGCTCTTCATCATCTCCCAAACTTGATGCATCAATTGCATATTTATGGGGAATAAGTCGAGAAAGAGCCGCTCGGACTTTTATTTTCACAATTTTAGTAACCGAGCTCAGGAGCAACTTCAACTTGAGGTTTTAAACCTACAAATGGTAAAGGTGCACCTAAAATTTCAGCAATATGCATCGCAGAAGTAACTGCCGACTCTAAAATTGGTAAGCCATCACATGACCATGAACCACAGTAAAATACTTTACGGTTTAAGTCTAAATGGCGTTGTTGCAATTCTTTATTTAGAGCAATTGTTTGTGAGTCTACAACTGCACGCGTTAAAGTCACTTTTGAAATGATTTTTTTAGGATCAATATCAGTCACTGGACGCCAAGTTTGGAATACAGGATTTTTGCCCACAAGTGAAGGTTCAACCGCATTCATCCAAACTGTGAATTGCTGACGGGTAAACTTACGATCCATCATATAGCTCAGCACTGACCAGTCTTTACGACGTGGCGGCATTACTGTTGCATCTGTATGAATAACAAGATCACCTTGTTCAAAACGGAATTGCTTAAGCAAATTCATATCTTCAGCAAATTGTTCAGGGTTCAAAAACTCATCAATTTTAGACGTTGGCGTTGCCACAATCACTCGATCAAATAAGTTCTTTTCACCTTGGCTGTTTTCAACCAGTACTTTTTCGCCTTGTAATTCAACGTTCTTAATCGCTGATCCGCTATGAATGTCGATATCTTTAATTAGGCTGTCTACAAATGCAGGTGTACCACCTTTCATACGTAACAGCATATCGCCATCAGTTAAGTGACGTAAAAACTCAAGTAAGTTTTTTGCAGGCCAGTCGCCAATTGTTTTTGGATTACACGTACAAATTGTATAGAGCACCGGCATTACAACACCATGCCAGAATACTTCTTCTATATCGTTCTGATTAATAAATTCAGCGAGGGTAATATCTTGATTTTTAGATTTGAAAAACTGATGAATTGCAGTTTTTAATTGCAACATTCCTTTCACAAGACGCCAGCCATATTGCTGGATACCTTTACGGTTATTGATAATCGGGAAATTACCAATACGACTACGAGATGTCGTTAACCATGTTTCCGTACGATCTTCGAATAACCAGCTACATGACATATAAGTACGAACTGGGAAGGTTTTAATGCCTAAATGAGCAGCAAGGCTGAGCGTGTTTTTCCACAGATGTGGATTCATCACACGTAGCGGTGCATCAATAATTCCACCATCGAATTCAATGCTATGGCTATCCATTCCCCGGCCAGGAAGTGCTTCAAATATCGTGATCGTATGCCCTGCATCTTTCAGAATTCTTGCTGCCGCAAGACCTGCCATTCCACTGCCAATAATTGCGATATTCAAAATGATGTCCCATTTTTCGAGAATTTTTTTGATTATCACTCATACCCTAAAAAAACACCGTATTAAAAACTACCAGATTTTTATTTTTTGCATCAATTTATATAGAAAATATTTACCTAACAGACAGGCTAGCTTTTTATATTTTTTTACAAAAATATACAGTCATATAAAAACTGATATTTTTTATAAATTTAAAAAAAATCTTTTAAATAAAATAAGATAATTTAACTATATTTATATCATATGTTTTACAACTATCTTTTTTTGAGATATCATAGAGCCACAATAATGAGAACCAAATCACATAAAACAATGCCGCAACAACAATGAAAACCATCATAAAAACAGAATCTTTACAGCGAAAAAGCCCGCTATTCACACTTGATAGCGGGCTTTTTATTACTTTGTTTTAATAGCGGATTAAGCGCAATTAAACAATTTATCCTTCTTGCATGATTGAACCGAATTTTCCACGATTAAAATCATTAATCGCTTCCATAATCTCGGCTTTGGTATTCATTACGAATGGACCATAACCTTCGATTGGTTCGTTAAGTGGTTGACCAGTCAACACTAAGAATTTAGTGTCTTCTTCTGCATTTAAGCTAAACTCAACACCCTCACGAGACAAAATCGCAACGGTTTTACCTTCAAGACGATTAGCATCATTGACCACAACCGCGCCATCTAATATCACAACAAGCGTGGTGTGCCCTTCAGGTACATAGAGGGTATGTTTTTGGCCTTTAACCAATTTACCATCCCATACATTTAATGGACTAAATGTAGTTGCAGCACCTTTTGCATCTGCATATTCACCAGCAATCACACGTAAATGGCTACCATGCTCGTCTAACGCAATGTCTGGAATCTCTTTCGCTTCAATTGCTTGGTATTTTCCAGGCGTCATTTTTGAATGAGCAGGTAAATTTACCCATAATTGCACCATTTCAAAAAGACCACCATGCTCTGCAAATTCAGGAGAATGGAACTCTTCATGCAACACGCCTGCACCCGCAGTCATCCATTGCACATCACCAGTTTTAATGGTTCCGCCGCCGCCACTTGAGTCTTTATGAGTCACTTCACCTTGATAGGCGATTGTCACTGTTTCAAAGCCACGGTGTGGATGCGAGCCTACACCTTGCTGTTCAATCGTTGGCGAGAAGGTATAAGGCGCTGCATAATCGAGTAGCAAAAATGGGCTTAAGGTTTGGCCTAAACGGTCATAAGAGAATAGGTTATATACAGGGAAACCATCACCCACCCAATGCATGTGGTTATTTTGATATGCACCAAGAAATTTCTTCATCTGATCTCTCCTATATATGTAGGATTTTCTTGAACTGAGATTGATTTTACGCCTCAATAATTGCAGTTTATAGATCAGGATTAGCAACACATTATTTCATCTATGAGACAATCATAAAGTTTGAAGTACTCTTTTTAAGATCGTCCTATTTTTAAAATTCTTAATCCTATTTTTTAGACTTAATCACGACAACAAACTCATCTAGCATAATTTTAGGCACTGATGACCTACTTAATAATTTTTGATTATTTATTTTGATAACACGAGGATATAAAAATGGCTCAAGATTACGTACGTTTAGACAAGGATAATGCTGCGGTACTTTTAGTTGACCACCAAGCAGGTTTACTTTCTTTAGTTCGAGATATCGATCCAGATAAATTTAAAAATAACGTATTAGCGCTTGCAGATGCTGCGAAATATTTCAATTTACCGACTATTCTTACTACCAGTTTTGAAAACGGTCCAAATGGCCCTTTAGTTCCAGAATTAAAAGAGCTTTTTCCAGATGCGCCATTTATTCCACGTCCTGGTCAAATCAATGCATGGGACAATGAAGACTTTGTAAAGGCGGTCAAAGCGACAGGTAAAAAACAACTGATTATTGCAGGTGTGGTCACTGAAGTTTGTGTGGCATTCCCTGCTTTATCTGCACTCGCTGAAGGCTTTGAAGTGTTTGTGATTACTGATGCTTCTGGTACTTTCAATGAATTAACCCGTGATGCTGCTTGGGACCGTATGTCAAAAGCAGGTGCTCAGCTGATGACTTGGTTCGGCATGGCATGTGAGTTACACCGTGACTGGCGTAATGACGTAGAAGGCTTAGGAGCCCTCTTCTCAAATCATATTCCTGATTACCGCAATCTGATGACCAGCTATAGCTTCAATACATCGCAAAAATAAGCTGAATTGCCAAGATTAGAGTGCTTAAGCGCTCTAATCTTAAATTTAAATGGATTGATCGGACATTGATAAGCTCTTTTGATGATTTTTATTATTTCTATTTAGTCGTAAAACACGGCGGCTTTAGTGCGGCCAGTGAAGCCGAAAATATTAGTAAATCTAAGCTCAGCCGACGCATTATTGACCTTGAAAATAAATTTAACGTTAGCCTCATTCAAAGAACAACTCGCCATTTTAAAGTGACCGATTTAGGCCAAGAGTTCTACGAAGAATGCTGCAAAGTTATTGCCCAAGTTGAATGCGCAGAAAACGTTTTGTTAAAGCAAAAAAGTGAGCCTCAAGGAGTAGTAAAAGTCAGCTGCCCACCTTTAATGATGCATTTTCAAATTAGAAAAATTTTAAATCAGTTTTTAAAAACTTATCCTAAAGTTGAAATATCGCTTGAGCTGACCAGCCGTCGGGTAGATATCTTGCATGATGATATCGATCTCGCGATTCGGACCAACTTTGAACCGAATGAAGATTCAAATTTAATTGTTCGGGATGTGATTAAAACCGACCACTGTCTGGTGGCTTCGCCTGAATTACTGCAAGGCCGTATTATTGAGCATTATTCCGAATTACAAGACTTTCCAAGTATCAGCTTAGGTACTCAAAAACAAAACCCTATTTGGCATTTATGCAATATTCGTAACGGTGAATCAGTTGATGTGCCTTATCAACCACGAATCAAAAGTAATGACTTAGCAGGGGTCTACTATGCAGTGATGGATGGCTTAGGCATTGCCGACCTTCCCTTTTTAACTGTTGAATCGGAAATTCGTAAAGGCACACTTATTCATATTCTTCCTGACTGGAAGTCGAATATTGGCATGCTACAACTGGTCTATGTGTCTAGAAAAGGTCAACGTCTGGTGGTCGAAAAACTCATTGAAACGCTGATTGAAGAACTCAGACGTTTACCCGAAAGCCATGAAGGATATCTGCCAACTTAAATAAAAAAACCGGTCATGAATGGGCATGACCGGTTTTTGTGAAACATCACATACAGCATAACTGCATGTTTTCGTTCAGAACAAAACGAAATCGCTTTGCTCCTTACTCCGATAAGTCTACGCATAGGTATTTCATTTCAACATATTCTTCGATGCCGAATTTTGAACCTTCACGGCCTAGACCTGACTGTTTTACGCCACCAAACGGAGCAACTTCATTTGAAATTGCGCCTGTGTTAATACCGACCATACCGTACTCAAGTGCTTCACCCACTCGCCATTGACGAGCTGTGCTTTGAGTAAACAAATAAGCAGCTAAACCAAACTCGGTATCGTTCGCCATCGCCACTGCTTCATCTTCAGTTTTAAAGCGGAACAGTGGTGCAAGTGGACCAAAAGTTTCTTCTTTAGATACTTTCATGTCTTGCGTTACGCCAGTTAACACAGTCGGTTCAAAGAATGTACCGCCAAGTGCCGAACGCTGACCACCAATACGAACTGTCGCGCCTTTCTCAGTTGCATCTGCAATATGAGACTGAACTTTTGCAATCGCATCTTCATCAATTAAAGGCCCTTGAGTTGAACCTTCCTGACGTCCGTCACCAACTTTCAGCTTAGACACGGCTTCAACCAAACGGTCTGCCAACGCATCGTAAATACCATCTTGAACATAAATACGGTTCGCACAAACACAGGTTTGACCGCTATTACGATATTTACTTGCCATAATGCCCTGAACAGCTTGTTCAAGATTAGCGTCGTCAAATACCACAACTGGTGCATTACCACCGAGTTCAAGTGAAAGCTTTTTAATAGTTGGCGCACATTGTTGCATCAAGATACGACCCACTTGGGTTGAACCTGTGAAGCTTAACTTACGAACAATATCGCTTTCGCATAGTGTTTTACCCACTTCAACCGCATCACCACTAATGTTAATTAAAACATCAGCTGGTAAGCCTGCCTGTAACGCCAATACTTCAAGGGCATATGCTGTTAACGGCGTTTGCTCTGCTGGTTTAACCAACATTGAACAACCCGCAGCAATGGCTGGACCTGCTTTACGCGTAATCATGGCAGCGGGGAAGTTCCACGGCGTAATTGCAGCTGTAACACCAATCGCTTGTTTAATCACGAGCAGACGTTGGTTTGGCAAGGTTGGTGTTAAGACTTCACCATCAACACGGCGGGCTTGCTCAGCAAACCAGCGAATGAATGATGCTGCATAACCAATTTCACCACGTGCTTCTGCCAATGGTTTACCTTGCTCAGCCGTTAAGATTTGAGCTAGATTTTCTTTGTGCTCAAGCATGAGGTTGTACCATGCCAATAACACATCAGCACGCGCCAAGGCAGTTTGCTTTTTCCAAGCAGCCTGCGCTTTTGCTGAACGATTAATTGCGGCTTCAACCCCTGCACGGTCATAGGTTTTTACCCATGCCAAAGTTTCACCCGTAGCAGCATCATTAACCTCGATATAATCATTTGATGCAGGTGCTTCTAATGAAATATCAGGATGTTTTAATAAATACTGCAAATTATTTTGAATCATGCAGATTGCTCCATTGCTTTTGCACTACCTGCTTTTAGAGTTGCAAAACCTTGTTTCAAGATATCAAGGCCTTGACGGAATTGTTCAGCAGGAATGGTTAATGGATATAAGAAACGAATTACATTACCGTATTTACCACAAGTAAGAAGTAACAACCCGTTTTCCATTGCATAGTTTTGTACAACTTTTGCTTGTTCAGCCGTTTCAAGCTCTACTGCAACCATTGAACCTAAAGCACGAATATCAGTAACCACGTCGCCTGTTGCTTGTTGAATATCTTTAAGTGCAACAACTAACTCAGCACCTAATTCATTTGCACGGTCACACAAGTTTTCTTCTTCAATCGCATCAATTACAGCGTGCGCAGCAGCAACCGCAATTGGGCTACCTGCGTAAGTACCGCCAAGTCCACCTGGGTTTGGTGCATCCATCACTTCTGCACGGCCAACAACACCTGAAATTGGGAAACCGCCGCCCAAGCTTTTCGCCATGGTGATGAGGTCTGCTTTAGTTTCGTAATAGTTCATTGCAAACAATTTACCAGTACGGGCAAAACCTGATTGCACTTCGTCAGCAACCAACAAAATGCCGTGCTTGTCGCAAATTGAACGTAAACGTTTTAAGAACTCAGCTGGCACCACATTGAAACCGCCCTCACCTTGTACTGGCTCAAGCACAATTGCTGCAACATCATGTGGTGCAATATCTTCACTGAAAATATCTTCAACGCTTTCAATTGCCGCGTCCACTGAAATACCTTTAGCAGGCACTGGGTAACGTGCATGGAACACACCCGCTGGCATCACACCGAAATCACGTTTGTAAGGTGCAGTTTTACCTGTCATTGCCATCGTCATAAATGAACGACCGTGGAAGCCGTTACCAAAAGTGATAATGCCGTGACGACCAGTGTAACAACGAGCAATCTTCACCGCGTTTTCAACTGCTTCTGCACCTGTAGTGAAAAAAGCTGACTTAGCAGGACCAGCAATTGGGGCACGCTCATTAATACGCTCAGCTAAAGCCACATAGCTTTCATAAGGTGTTACTTGATAGGCAGTGTGAGTAAATTTAGTGAGTTGTTCTGTCACCGCTGCAATGACTTTAGGGTGGCGATGGCCTGTATTTAAAACCGCAATACCACCAGCAAAGTCGATAAATTGGTTGCCTTCCTTGTCCCAAAGCGTGGCATTTTCAGCTTTTTCTGCATACCACTGACACATCACGCCTACACCACGTGGAGTTGCTTGCTGTTTACGTGCGTTAAGTGCAGAATGTTGATTATCCATTTGATTCCCTCATATTTTCATCATCAGTTGCAGCTTTGGTTTTTGCATCCTGTGCTTAATTTTCAGGGTGCTTTACAACGACTGCCTATGCATGTAATTTCGCTCGTCTGGCGGCAACTGACGAGAGCCATTTTTTAACTGTAGGAGAGAGCCAATTGCGTAGTTTACTTGGAGATCATTTATTACAACGGCTCCAACAGGACACCGAAGGTAAACTACATCAGCGCCTTTTCCGTTGTCTGCGTGGTGCCATTATTGATGGCGTCATTCAGCCTAAAACACGCTTGCCCGCTTCCCGTGACTTAGCCAGTGAAATTCATGTTTCGAGAAATACTGTTCTTACCGCCTACGAACAGCTACAAGCTGAAGGCTATTTAGAGGCTCGTACGGGACACGGCACATGGGTTGCCGAAAAACTACCGGAGAGTTTTTTAAATACACAAAATAAGAAAAAAGTAGTTTCAAGCCCGAAAGTTCAAAACTCTTATGCGCTCTCAAATCGTGGCTCAAACTTATTAGGCTATGCCGCAGCCTCACCACACCAATGGGGCGCTTTCGTGCCGGGAGCGCCCGATGTTACCGAGTTTCCCCATCATATTTTTAGTCGCATTCAGGCCCGCCTAAGCCGAGAACCTGACATCAACCGTTTAATTTACAGCAATGCTGGTGGCTGTATTGAGCTTCGAAGTGCCTTGGCAGATTACTTACGCGTTGCACGTTCAGTCCAGTGCGATGCTGATCAGATTATTATTACCGAAGGTATTCACCAAGCGATTGACTTAGTTTCGCGTGCGCTTAGTGATATTGGTGATCGCGTCTGGATTGAAGATCCAGGCTATTGGGGAATGCGCAACACTTTACGTATTAATGGTGTAGATATTCAACCCATGCCAGTCGATGCCGAAGGTATTATCCCTGAAGAAAATCCAGTTAAACCACCCAAATTAATTTTTGTCACGCCATCACACCAATATCCACTGGGTTCACATTTAAGCCTAGATCGTCGACGCAAACTGATTGAGATTGCCCGCCAGCACAATAGCTGGATTGTAGAAGATGATTACGACAGTGAGTTTCGTTTCTCAGGCCAACCGTATCCATCTTTACAAGGCTTAGAAAATGATGCACCTGTGCTGTACATGGGCACGTTTAGTAAAACCATTTATCCATCTTTAAGAATTGGGTATTTGGTGGTGCCTAAACCACTCTTTTCACCCCTACGTATTGTGGCAGCTGAACTGTATCGGGGTGGACATTTGCTTGAGCAAAAAGCTCTAGCTGAATTTATTCGTGAAGGTCATTACGAAGCGCATATTCGTCGTATGCGTTTACTTTATGGAAAGAGACGCGATTATTTAGTCAGTCTGATTAAACGCTATCTTGGCCCCGAATTTATTCATCAATATGACGAAGCAGCAGGATTACACTTAGTTTTAAAACTGCCAAACTCTTGCGATGACGTCGCGATTGCAACAACCGCACTTGAACGTGGTGTCAAAGTTCGACCACTTTCACAGTACTACATGCAATCGCATGCTCACGCAGAGCGCGGACTACTGATGGGCTTTGCCTGTGTAAATGAAAAAGACATGGTAATGGCTTTCGGCGTGTTGCTCCAGTGCTTACGTGAAGCAGGCGTACCTACGCTGAATTAACTGTTTTCTGTCCTAAATAAGAAAAGAGCCTCATTGTGAGGCTCTTTTTTATTTAAAAATTTAAACTAACTTTTCTTCATGCGTATGGGTTAAATGGGTTTCGCGACGCTCTTTACCCCAACCCAATTTTTCAGACAACAATCCGAAGAACACAATAATGCCGAACAATGCAGTGGTGTAAATCACTTCTTTAAAATAAGTGCCTTCAATTAACATCGTCAAAATGGCCCCAATAATCGCAAAGATCACCACATAGGTTAAGTAAGGGAACATCCACATTTTAAAGTCAATTTTCACGCCTTCAGCTTCTAGTTTTTTACGCATACGAAGCTGAGAATAAGCAATCGTCAGGTACACATACAGTGTTGCTGCACCCGTCGTTAGCATGAAAAAGTCGTAAACATCCATACTCTTAGTTGCAGTTAAAACCACAGCAATTACAGAGAAGAAGCATGACACAATCACGCCCACCCACGGACTACTTTTACTGTTTACAGAGCCAAAGCTTTTCGGTGCATCACCACGTTTAGATAATGAGAACAACATACGTGAACACGTATAAAGCGCTGAGTTAAAGCAGCTACATACCGAGGTTAGAACCACAAAGTTTACGATATGGCGCGCACCCGGAATACCAAGCGCAGACAACGTAACGCTATAAGTTCCCCAAGTCGAATCTTTCAAAAGTTCATTGTTGTGAGGAATTAAACATACCGCAACAAACATTGAACCGACGTAGAATAAAATAATTCGCCAAACCACTGAGTTCGAAGCCTTACGAATTTCTTTAGATGGGTTTGCAGACTCTGCCGCTGCTACAGTCACAATTTCAGCGCCAATATAAGCAAACATGACCCCAAGTAAGGCGGTAATAACGGATGAACCACCATTAGGCATAAAGCCTTGAGAGGTTAAATTACTGATACCAGATGCAGCTGGATTACCCCAAGGCCACAAATGCATGATGGCTAAGCTACCAATCACCAAGAAGATCACAATCGCAATGACTTTGATGAGAGCGAACCAAAACTCGAATTCACCATAGTTCTTTACGTTCTGCAAATTGACTGCAACCAGTGCACCAATGACGACAGTCATATAGACCCAGATCGGTATAAACGGGAACCAGTTATTTAAAATTTTACCTGCCACATAAGCTTCCCAGCCCATGAGCATTGCCAGCGTACACCAGTACAACCACCCAATTGAGAAACCTGCCCAACGACCAATTGCGCGGTCCGCATAAGTTGAAAAAGAGCCACTGTCGGGGTTTAAAACGGCCATCTCGCCTAGCATACGCATGATGAACCAAACGAGTAGTCCACCTAAAGCATAGGTTAAGAAAACCACAGGACCTGTGTTGTAGATGATACTGCCTGAGCCAACAAAGAGAGAGCCACCAATAACCCCTGCTATCGAGATCATCGTTAAGTGGCGTGATTTGAGTCCATGTTTTAAACTTTGGGAGTGATTGGCTTCAGAACCATTTTGATGAGCTGCCATATCATTTTCCTTAATATATGGAGGATATCGGCTAGACTCGGAAATCCTCCGAAGCCAAAAAATATCCCCTAAAAATTTAGCCGTTTTGCTCAATTCCTAAAACAGAAAATTCACTGAGCTTATCCGGCGCTTCCGTATGCATACTTCCAATGGCTTTAATTTGTCGTTTCGGCACTCAAGAAACGAGAGCCATTTTTCGAATAAAAGAGAGAGCCAATTGCAAAATTTATACGCAAAATTGGCTCTTTTTGTCTGAAATGCTGGTAAATGGTTTTAAGTTTTTATTATGAAAATAATTAAGTTTCACTTTAATAAGATTGGAATTCTTTAGTTTTGTTCAGAAATTAATAACGCTTTTGTACCTATTTCCAAGGCTCTAAAGATATGTTTCTGATCGGCAGGGTAACAAATATAGTCTCCAACACCTAGTTCAACAGCCTCATCAATTAAGCCCACTAAAGCTTTACCTTCGACCACAATAATGTGCTCCACAGAACCAACTGGATGAGGTTCTGAAAGACGGTCTTCGCCCGGCTCAACAATCAATAAATACACATCGCGGCGCGCATGCGGTGGACAAGTCGCCAACAAAATTGCTTTGTAATTGGCAATCTCGGAACTCACCGTTGGCCCATCACCACAGCGAATGACTTGTACCTGATTGCTCGGTTCTTCCATCAAACGTGCAAATGGAATATTGAGTGCAACACAAAGTGCCCATAGCGTTTCAATGCTTGGGTTACCTTGCCCTGCCTCTAATTGTGACAGTGTAGATTTAGCAACACCTGCACGACGAGCAACCTCTGCCAATGAAAGCCCTGCTCTTTGACGTTCACGCGTTAAACCTTTAGCAATAATTTCAATTGGCTGAGACATTCACCACATCCGTTCTATAAAAAAAACGATCGTTCGTTTTGACAAAACGATCAGACTTATTCATTATAATGGAAAATCGTTCGTTATATCATCCTATGTCCACATACTCTCTGATTAAGAAACTTAGTAAAGACACCACCCGCTCGATTTTCTTTGTCTGTTTAGCAACCAGTGTTGTTGGTATGTCTTTAGGTTCACTCGCCGCAAGTTATGGCTTAGCACTCTGGATCCCGCTTTGCTTATCTGTATTTGTGCTCGCAGGAACTGCTGAATTTATTTTTATTGGATTCTTGGCTGTAGGTGGTAGCCCAATTGCTGCTGCGATTGCAGGACTACTCGTTAATTTAAGACACTTACCTTTTGGTATTGCGGTCAATGAATTAATCAGAGGTAAATTCTCTCGATATTTCGGTGCTCATATCATGAACGATGAAAGCGTTTTGTTTGGCATGGCACAGCCCGATTTCGAGACAAAAAAAGCCGCTTACTGGCTATGTGGTATAGGCATCATGCTGACTTGGCCACTCGGTGTTACTGCCGGTTATTTTATTGGAAGTGCCATTCCAGACCCAAAAACGTTCGGTCTAGATGCCATTTTCCCTGCCATTTTAATTGCACTTACTTTTAATGCTTTAAAGAACAAATCTACTCGAAAAGCTGCATTTGCCGGATCAACTTTGGCACTGATTACCACACCATTTTTGGCCTCAGGACTTCCAATTCTAATTTCACTTTTTGGCTTAATATTTGGTAGAAAAAAATGAATCAACAATTACTCATTATTTTAGGAATAGGCTTGTTAGCACTTGGAACATATGGGATTCGTTTTGCTGGTTTTCACTTAGGCGCCAAGTTTACTTTTTCTGAAAAATACCAAGTTTTACTCTCAAACGGTGCGACTGTTTTACTCTGTGCGATTGCAGTCACGACGACATTTTTTGAAGGCCAAGATTTTGCAGGTTTCGCGCGTATATTCGGTGTTGGGCTAGCACTTCTCTTGGTTTGGAAAAAAGTACCGCTTTTATTGGTAATTTGCTTAGCAGCGGCTGGCACGGCCCTAATACGTTTGCTCGGAGTTGAGTAATAAAAAAGGCGAGATAAACTCGCCTTTTTTGAAACTTTTGATTAGAACGGTAAATCGTCGTCTAAATCAGCTGGTGCAGACGCAGGTTGTTGTGGCGCTTTAGGAGCGAAACCACCACCTTGTGGGCTGTTGCCACCATTACCGAAACCACCTTGGCTACCATAACCACCGCCATTGTTTTGGCCGTAGCCGCCACCTTGGTTGTTATTATTTTGATAACCATTACCACCTTGTTGAGGTGCATTAAAACGTGGTTGATTAAAATCATTACCGCCAGCGAAACCTTGTTCACCTTGTTGACGACCATCTAACATTTGCATCTGTTCGCCACGAATTTCTGTTGTATAGCGCTCTTGACCATTTTGATCAGTCCACTGACGCGTGCGTAATGAACCTTCAATATAAACCTTAGAACCTTTACGTAGGAACTGCTGAGCAATTTCACCTAAACGGTTATGCAAAACAATACGGTGCCATTCAGTTTGTTCTTTACGCTCACCTGAAGTTTTATCGGTCCAAGCTTCACTTGTCGCGATTGAAAATTGAGTCAGCGAGCCCCCATTTGGAAAAGTTTTTGTTTCAGGATCACGACCCAAAGTACCAACCAAAATAACCTTATTTACACCACGCATTAGCTGTCTTCATCCTATTCATTTCTATGTTTTACTTTATAAGAGTTATGCTTAAATGGCTACCTCTTTACCGAACAACTGCGTTAAATCACGTCGCGCAGCCTCATCAAGAGTCTGTTTATCGACTTTAATATAAGCAACTTGCTGGTCAGGCATCACCACAACTTCTTCTATACCACGAATTGCCAATAGCTGTGTGGTCCACTCATTCACCTGTTGCACTTGCGGTAATGGCAACACAATCGATGACAAATACCGCGGCTGAGCTAAACCAAAACTAATTAGCAACCATATTATAGCAATCCCTGTTAAGACACTCCATCCAATCGCAGTATTATGTAACATCAATAATTGACCACCTAGTGTGCCACCAAAAAAAGCACCTAAAAACTGGCTACTGGCATTTACACCCATAGCAGTTGCTTTTGATTGAATTGGCGCACATTTTGATAACCAAGATGGCAATAAAGCTTCCATCACATTAAAGGCAATGAAGAAAATACCTAGGCCTGCGAGTAATACATATTTTGATTGATAACCAAATATAAGCAGCAACAAACCTGCAATAATGCCTGTAATTGCCGTTAAGAAAATGCCTCGCATTTTGCGATATTTTTCAGCCACAATAATGCTTGGAAATGCAAAAAACAGACTAATTACTAGTAGTGGCAGATACACCAAACCATGACTGGCTAAAGGAATATGGGCAAACTCGATAAGCTGTGAAGGCACATAAATAAACATGGCAGTCAGCAATAAATGCAATGCAAAAACCGAAACGTGTAAACGGTTTAAATCACCCATTTGAATGACTTGCTTAAGCTGCGCTATGTAGCCTTGCTGATAATTACGATGATGACGAGTTACTTTAGGTACAAGCAATAACATCAAAATCGCGATTAAACCCATAATAGTCGTGACAAAGAACAAACCAGAAATGCCGACAAGACTTGTGAGCCAAGGCCCAAGGCTAAACGCCACCACAAAAGACAGACCAATACTCATGCCCATGGCTGCCATGGCTTTAGTACGCTGCTCTTCGCGCGTAACATCTGCCAAAAGCGCCATCACGACTGCTGAAACTGCACCCGCACCTGCTATAGCACGACCAATAATCACGCCATAAATCGTGTCAGATAAACCAGCAATTGCACCGCCAATAGCAAAGAGCAATAAGCCAAGTACCACGAGAGGTTTACGACTAAAACGGTCAGCCAGTAAGCTAAAAGGAATTTGTAAAATAGCCTGACTTAAACCATAGACACCCACAGCCAAACCAATGAGTGCTGGAGTTGCATATTGATATGACTGCCCGACTACAGAAAAGACAGGAATAATCATGAACAAACCCAACATGCGTAGCGCAAAAATACTACTTAAGGCAAAAGTTGAGCGACGTTCCAAAGCATTCATCATATCAATACACGTTTATCAAACTAGGCAAATTATAAGCCGATTCGTTTCTAAAAATACGGGACACCTTATTTAAATTAACGATTTCAGCTTAAAAAAATAAAGAGGCATTCAGCCTCTTTATTCTATCGAACTTTACTGAAAATTAGCTTAAGGCGACTGTTGCTCGCGCTTCGAATATTGGATTGAAGCAATAACGGCCCACACAATAAACGCTACACCAATTAAACCTGTCACAACTTCAGGTACATGTACGCCTGTACCACTTGCAATCATAATGAATGCTAAAGCACCAATTGCGTAATGTGCACCATGTTCCAAGAACACGTAAGCATCTAGCGTACCTTTTTCAACAAGATAAACAGTCATTGAACGGACAAAAATAGCACCGATTGCAAGACCTAACATAATCACAACAACGTCGCTGGTAATTGCAAAAGCACCGATCACACCGTCAAAACTGAATGATGCATCTAATACTTCAAGATATAAGAAACCGCCTAAACCAGCTTTAACCACACCAGACGCAGCACCCGAGCCATCTTGTAATACAGCATTACCATTTTCATCAATTTCAGGCTCACCACCTAACAAATGACTTAATACTTCAACGCCAATGTAAACCACAATGCCCCAAATACCGGCCATGGTCACTGCTAAACGTTGATGGTCATCTACATAACCAGCCATCACAATTAAAGCGATCAAAGCAATAAAAACAGACATTGCAGGTACGCTAGCTAAACTTGAAAGTTTAGATTCAAGCCATCTGAACCAATGGGTTTCTTTTTCATCATCAAAGAAGAAGTTTAAGAAAACCAATAATAAGAATGTTCCACCAAAAGCTGAAATTTCAGCATGGTGTGCCATTAAGCGCTCAGAATACGTTTTTGGATCGTTGAGTGCCAATTTTGCCACTTCAATAACACCCATATCAGCGGTTACAGCAACAATCACGACAGGGAAAATCAAACGCATACCAAAAACGGCGATTAAAATACCTACCGTTAAAAAGATCATTTTCCAGAACGGATCCCAATTACGTAGAACCGATGCATTTACGACAGCATTGTCAAAAGATAAAGAGACCTCCATTACCGCTAAAATCGCTGTAATCGTTAAAGCTTTAAGCATGGTAGACACGCCAGCTTCAGGTCCATGGGTAAAACCCCAATACGCGGATAGTGCTAAACACACCACCGTAAAAAATATCGAAAATCGGAAATGCTTCATGGATCAGACCTATACCAAGAACTAAATTTAATCTTTCTTAAAACCGCGGCTATTATATCGATAATTAACCACAAAACGATGTTGTTTTGTGCCGTTATTCCCGTTACTTTATCTCTCTGTTTAATAAAGAAATTTATAATCTTTAATTAACTTATTAATCGTATTAAATATTTTCTTGCGATATATCTATCATTATTATTTTTGTATTTTAAAATTGATTTAAAATCCGGTTCAGCTGTCTTATTTTAAATGGAATGATTTTATGCTTTTTTCTCAAGAACTTTGGCAACGTAATTTAAATTTATATCAAAAAATTCTCGACCTGCCTTTTAATCAGGAACTTGCTAACGGTACTTTAGATAAAGAAGCTTTTTGTCATTATGTCATTCAAGATGCCCAATATTTAGTGGCCTATGGTCGCGTACTGGCTATTGCGGCAGCAAAAGCGTTCGAGGCTGACGATATTATGCAATTTTCAGATGCTGCTAAAATTGCAATTGTAGTTGAACGTAGTTTGCATGATGACTTTATGAAAAACTTTGGGGTAACCAAAGAAGAATTTAAAAATACGCCTTTGACCTTAGCAGGCCATCATTACACTTCATTTTTAACAGCAACTGCTTGGTCTGAAAGCTACCCTGTCGTACTCGCTGCACTGTTACCTTGCTTCTGGATTTATGCCGAAGTCGGTAAAGATATTGTAGATAAATCAATTCCTAATAACCCTTATCAAGCATGGATTGATACCTATGCAGGTGAAGAGTTCCATATAGCCGTTCGTAATGTGATTGCGACAGTAGATAAAGTTGCCGCACGTTGTGATGCAGACACTTTAGAAAAAATGCATGCCGCGTACACCATGGGTGCAAAACTTGAGTGGTTATTTTGGGATAGCGCCTACCACCAAAGACAATGGCTAGGTTTAGACCATATTTAAAACTTCAAAAGAATCGGTCAGATCGTTCAAGACGCTGACCATTTTTAATAAAATGCGAGATAAATATGTATATCGGCGAATTAGCATCTTTAACTGGAGCCACTCCTAAAGCCATTCGGCATTATGAGAAATTAGGCTTACTACCAGTCGCAAAAAGAAGAGGCAATTATCGTATTTATGAAGAGATTGATGTTAAATCCGTTAAGATGATCCGCCTTGCACAAGCTGTTGGATTTAGCCTTGCCGAGCTTTATGACTTGTCCGCTTTAAAATATAAAAATAATCGCTTTCCTGTAGAAATTGCACAGCAGCTTATTCAAAAAAAGAACCAACAAATTATTGAGCAAAAAAAAGCGTTAAACCGTTTACAAGAAGATTTAAAAGAACTGGAAGATGAGATTATTCAGACTTATATTACCAATAAGATTTCTGCCTAAAACAGCTGGTTAAAATCTGCAAATAGCTTTCAAAATGAGTGCTTGACTCTGCCCTTAGGGACAAGGTTTATCGTAATGACTTCTTTTATTACGGACCAATAAAATGAGTGCTCATCTTTCAATATTTAAAAATTCAACAGCATTAATTACAGGCGCATCTTCAGGAATAGGCAAAGCCTATGCTCAAGAATTTGCATCTTTAGGAATTCATTTAATTTTAACAGCACGCTCTGAACAGAAACTAAATGATTTAGCCGATGAACTCAGAAAAAAATATAACGTGAATGTTGAGGTGATCGTTTTAGATTTAGCTCAACCCAATTCAGCTCAAAGCTTATTTGATGAAGTACAAGCTAGAAAATTAACGGTAGATATTTTAATTAACAACGCAGGATTTGGAAAATGGACTAAATTTTTAGATCAATCTGTATCTACCTATCAAGAAATGATCACGCTTAATATCAGCAGCGTAACGTCTTTATGTTATTTATTTTTGCCCCATATGCTTGCGAACAAAAAAGGCATCATGATTAATATTTCATCGACAGGCGCGTTCCAGCCGTTACCCTACATTGCTGTTTATGGTGCTAGTAAGTCTTATGTATTACAGTTTACTGAAGCGCTTGCGGGGGAATATGCATCTTCGGGAGTTAAATTTCTGGCAGTTTGTCCGGGCAATACCGAAACCAATTTTACTCAGGTCGCAAATGCCGATACGAGTGGTATGAAAAGCTCTACAGTTGAGGACGTTGTGTTGGCAACCGTTAAAGCATTAGATAAGAATAAAGCAACAGTTGTGGTGGGATGTAGCAACTATTTGACGTCTCAATTACCTCGAATTCTTCCTCGCCAAAAGATGATTAATTTAGTTGAAGGTATGCTCAAAACCCGTGTTGTTGAGCATTCATAAAAATAGTTCAATTTAAAAGATTAAGGGATTTCTCTTAATCTTTTAATGTTGAAACAGCTGCCAGCCATAAATTAAACCTGCCGCAGCCACGACCCAACATAGAGTTGCCAATCCTAGACAAGACCACATCGACATCCGTGTTGCTAGCACATAAACAGCAACTAAATAAATGGCATAGGGAATAAGTGACCATAGGCCAAACAGAGCCGTTTTCTGTAATGCTTCAGCTCCTTTTTGCTGATAGACAATCACATGAGCAATTAAAGCAAAGGTAGGAAAAAGCGGAACTAAACCTGCAATATAAAATGCCTTACTTTTCGATAAAATCGAAATAATGAGGACAACCCCAGCCCCCAACATACATTTTAAAAATAACGCCCACATACACTGATCCTACCTGATCATTTCCATTTCAAAACGCTGTATTTTGCGCTTTTTAAAGAAAATTAACAGCGACTAAAGCAATCAATGCTGGAACTGCCTGAATATAAATAATCTTTTTACTGGCAGTCAGACCACCATAGATACCTGCAATGAGTACACAGCCTAAAAAGAAATTAGCGATTGATGTCGCAAACGGTGCATCAGCCAATAAAGACCAAAACAAACCCGCCGCTAAAAAACCATTATAAAGCCCTTGGTTCTGTGCCATAACTTTGGTGAGTTTTGCTTTCTCTGCATTATTTCCAAAGGCTTTCATGCCATAGGGCTTGTCCCACAAAAACATCTCTAACACTAAAATATAGACATGTAATATGGCAATAAGCGCAATGAATATTTGTCCGATCATATAGTTTTCCTTTTTATTTTAAAGATATGAAAAAAGATCAGTCTCTCGACTGATCTTTTAGTGTGTTACGGTTTTAACAGCACCTTGCCTTGGCGAGCACCTTGTGTTGCTCTTTGGGCAGCTGTTTTAATCTCATCAAAACTAAATACACCTTCTACAGGTAGGATTAATTTTTTCTGAGTTGCTAACGTTAATAACTCAACAATCAGTTCCTTTTTACGAGCTGCTGGCATTTCTTTGTTGACTACACTCGCCCAGAAACCTTTTACTGTTGCTTGTTTAAAAATCAAATCACCCGATGAAATTTGCATGGTTTCACCAGTCATACTGCCAAACGAAACCAATAGACTATTTTCACTGAGTAAATTCAGCATTTCACCACTTGCTCTGCCACCAATTGAGTCCACACCAGCAATCAGCGGTTGATCACCGTGAATCTGTTTAACTTGCTCTTTCCAGTTTAGCTGATCAGTCGCGACAACATGTTGAATACCTAATGCTTGCATTTCAGCAATTGCATCAGTACGACGAACTAAATTAATTACAGGTAAGCCACGTGCCTGTGCAATCATCGCAACTGTTTTACCGACTGCACCATTTGCCGTGTTTTGAATGAGCCATTGACCCGGTTGAACGTTAACAAAATCTAAAAGCATCAGGGCACTAATTGGCATACCAATCAGCTGTGCTGCAGTTTCATCATCAATTTCATTATTGAGTGGAATAAGCCCTTGAGCCGGTGCAATAAAGTATTCAGCCCAACTGCCATGCACAGATGCAACTGCGATACGTTGCCCTACCTGTACATGAGTAACGCCTTCGCCCAACGCATCTACAATACCAACGGCTTCACTACCACCAATCGCAGGTAAAGTTGGCTTGTAGCCATAGCTTCCCCGTACTGTCCATACATCATGATTATGAATTGGAGACATGATGGTTTTAATACGCACTTCGCCTGCTTTTGGTTCTGGCTTTGGCATATCCGCCTGCTCTAAAACGTCTACAGGTTCGCCAAAATTACCATGGATAATACTTCGCATTCTTTATTCCTCTATCGGTTTTAAGAGTTGTTGGGTCGTTTCTAAAGCTAGATGTAGATGTGCTTTGTCTTGCGACAATTTTGTGAGCAAAGCGGCACCCAACCATAACTGATACATGACTTGCGCAGTTTTCAAAGGATCAATATGTTTTGGAATTGACCCTTCCTGTTGCCCTTCTTTGAGTAGCAAAGCTAGACGCTGCGTTAATTTGTACACACCGTCATTGAGAATTTGGCGCATATCTTCTGACAAGTCAGAAACCTCTGCCGCCAATTTCACAATCAAGCAGTTTTCAGCCCAGCTGCCATATATGGGATCATCAATCCACGCCTGCCACAACGCCATTAAACGGGCATGGGCACTTTGTTCACTGTGCTGCCAAAGTTGTTCCATACGAACTTTATAATTGGCCATGTATTGCTCTAGTAAGGCACAACCAAACGCCTCTTTCGAAGCAAAATAGTGATAGAACGAACCTTTGGGTACGTCACAAGTCTTTAAAATTTCTTGCAAACCAACACCGACAAATCCTTTGTGTAATACCAGCTCAAAGCTTGTATCCAAAATATGTTGTCGCGTGGTTTCACTTTTATTTAATCGTTTCATGCAGACACCATACTCCACTATTAGACCAGTCGTCTAGTAAAATTATGTTGCTCAATAAAATTTGCTAAGAAGTAGAAATCAAAAGAAAGGAATGTTAAAAATACAACCTGCTTATTTAAACAAATTTTGTCGATTGTCGTTTAACCGTCACAATTTGTCGCTTTAAATCATTTTGTACCACTTGAACAATTTTAAATCGTTATCATATATAGGGTCTGTTGTTTATAAATAGCCACATCTCCCTGTGCTAATCAAAACAACACCTAAATTTTCATTAATACATAATTGAGATGTTTTATGAGCCAAAGTCATATCCGTATTCGAGGCGCACGTACCCATAATTTAAAAAATGTGTCTCTCGATATTCCACGCGATAAGTTTGTGGTAATTACGGGGTTATCAGGTTCAGGAAAATCTTCTCTTGCCTTCGATACCCTGTACGCCGAAGGACAACGCCGTTACGTCGAATCGCTTTCGGCCTATGCTCGCCAGTTTTTATCGCAAATGGAAAAGCCTGAAGTCGACTCAATCGAAGGTTTATCTCCAGCGATTGCCATTGAGCAAAAGTCTACCAGTCATAACCCTCGTTCAACGGTTGGTACAATTACCGAAATTTATGACTATTTGCGTTTACTTTATGCTCGTGTCGGTACACCTTACTGCCCTGAACATGACTTGCCGATGGTTGCGCAAACTATTTCTGAAATGGTCGATGCGGTAAAAACACTTGAAGAAGGCACAGCACTCATGTTGCTTGCACCTGTCGTTCGTGAGCGTAAAGGTGAATACAGTAACCTGTTCGAGCAACTACAAGGCCAAGGTTTTGTCCGTGCCCGTGTTGATGGTGAAATCATTGATATTGATACACCACCTGAACTCGACAAAAAGAAAAAGCATACCATCGAAGTTGTCGTTGACCGCTTTAAAGTGCGTGAAGACTTAGGTAACCGTATTGCAGAATCATTTGAAACTGCACTGCGTTTAGGTGGCGATATTGCCGTTTTGTCATGGATGAATGGCGAACATCCTGATCGCGTTTTTTCTGCGAAGCATTCATGCCCTGAGTGTGATCGTGCAGTCGCAGAACTTGAGCCACGTTTGTTTTCATTTAACAACCCGTTCGGTGCCTGCCCTGTTTGTGATGGCTTAGGTACACGTAGCCACTTTAGCTCTGAAAAGCTCATTCCAAATCCGGATCTTGCAATTAGTGAAGGTGCTATTCGTGGTTGGGATCGTCAACGTCCATATTACTATTCGATGCTACAAAAAGTTGCCGACCATTTTGGTTTTCAACTTGATACGCCTTGGAACAAGCTAGATAAAGACACTCAAAAGAAATTCTTACAAGGTACTGGCAAAGAAAAAGTTGATTTAAGCTATATCGATGAGCGTGGCCGTAAACATACTCGCGTACAACCATTTGAAGGGATTTTACCGCACCTTGAACGTCGTTACCGTGAAACTGAAAGTAACTATGTACGAGATGATTTAGCTCAATACCTTTCTAATGCAGCGTGTGATGCATGTGATGGCTCACGTTTAAATGAAATTTCACGTCATGTTCGCGTTAAAGATAAAACGATTGCCGACATTACTCGCATGTCGATTGGTGATGCTGAAAGTTATTATCAAGATTTAAATCTTGAAGGTGCTAAAGGTGAAATCGCCGATAAAATCTTTAAAGAGATTCGAGAGCGTTTACATTTCTTGGTGAGTGTTGGTCTGAACTATTTAAGTTTAGCTCGTTCTGCCGAAACGTTATCGGGTGGTGAAGCACAGCGTATCCGTTTAGCCTCACAAATTGGTGCAGGCTTGATGGGCGTCATGTATGTCCTTGATGAACCATCTATTGGCCTGCATCAACGTGATAATGATCGTCTATTACAAACGCTGATTCGCTTACGTGATTTAGGTAATACAGTATTAGTCGTTGAACACGATGAAGATGCAATTCGTGCAGCCGACCATATTATTGATATCGGTCCGGGAGCTGGGATCCATGGTGGCGTGATTATTGCCGAAGGAACTTATGATGAATTGGCTAACCATGCTGATTCACTCACAGGTCAATACCTTTCTGGCAAACTCAAAATTGAAATACCAAAACAACGGACTCAATCACCACGTCCAGATGAGTTCATTAAACTTTCTGGTGCAAGTGGTCATAACCTTAAAAATGTCGATTTAAAAATTCCGCTCGGCATTATGACTTGTGTGACTGGTGTTTCAGGTTCGGGTAAATCGACCCTGATTAACCGTACGTTACTTCCATTAGCTGCAACACAGCTCAACGGTGCAACCACATTAACAGCTGAAAAGTTTGATTCAATTGATGGTCTTCAACATCTAGATAAAGTCGTTGATATTGACCAAAGTCCAATTGGACGTACACCACGTTCTAACCCAGCAACGTACACAGGGTTATTTACGCCAATCCGTGAATTATTTGCTCAAACACCAGAGGCAAAAGCCCGTGGTTATAGTGCAGGCCGTTTCTCGTTTAACGTGAAAGGCGGACGCTGTGAAGCCTGTGAAGGTGACGGCATGATTAAGGTCGCAATGCACTTCTTACCAGATATGTATGTGCCTTGCGATGCATGTCATGGCAAACGTTATAACCGTGAAACGCTTGAAGTGGGCTATAAAGGCAAAAACATTTCTGATGTTTTAGAAATGACGGTTGAAGATGCTGCTGAATTCTTTAGTGCAATTCCAGTCATCCACCGCCGCTTAGAAACCTTAACTCAGGTGGGCTTAGGCTATATTCGTTTAGGTCAAGCTGCTACGACCTTATCTGGTGGTGAAGCACAACGTGTAAAACTAGCGCGTGAGTTAGCAAAACGAGATACGGGTAAAACTTTATATATCTTGGATGAACCAACAACAGGTCTACATTTCCATGATATTGCTAAGTTACTCGACATTTTGCATGAGCTACGCAACAAAGGTAATACCATTGTGGTGATTGAACATAACCTTGATGTGATTAAAACAGCGGACTGGGTTGTCGACTTAGGTCCTGAAGGTGGTTCAGGCGGTGGTATGATTATTGCCCAAGGTACACCTGAACAAGTGGCTGAGGTTGAGATTTCCCACACTGGGCGCTTCTTAAAACCGATGTTGAAGTGATTTCATAGGGCTCGTTAAGAGCCCTTTTTAATTGTCTAATCTTGAAATTATATAATCCACATTCAGTTTTATTAATTCCGATTCTCTCCCCTTCTCTTGAAGTATCTCTAAAAGTTCCTGTCTTATTTTGGGATTTAAATCAGGCTTAATTGACTGCCTTATCATTTTTCTAATGATCTCTAACCTACTAATATCTGCAAAGCGTATATCATTTTTAATATCTTCAAATAATAATTTCTCCCAATCCTCTTTAGTCGTTCGCTCTAAAACCAAAGGAGAAGTATTAGTATTATAGGCGTTATGAACAAGATATTGTTCAACTAAATCAATGAGTTTAGGCAACCCTACAAAAGGATTCTTTAGAATAGATATCTTTATGTAACGATGAAATAGGTTCTGCTTTTTATATCCAAAACCAAAAATATCATCTGTAAATAATCTTCCCTTGGTTTGTATACTTATATCTATCCACGCTTTCACTTTCTTTTTCAAATCAGTGGCTAAATCTTTTCGATTAAAATTAATTAATAAAGTTTTATAAAAATCTATATTTTCTAAATTTTCACTACCAATTCTTTTGATGGCATAATAATGTAATTCATGGCAAAAATTATTACCAACTTCAAGATCTCTCCATTGTTTCATTAATCGATTAATATGCAATCTATATTGATTTTGCTCTTCTGAAATTAAATCAGAAACTGCTAATTCCTTAAGTTTCGGGAAATCAACCTTATCTATTTGCTCAAACCATTTTTTAAATTCAAAGAACCATAAATCATCCTGTACAAAACCGTAACTAATTTTTTTTAATGCATCATATTTCGTTTGTTTTATCTTACTCCAGTCTTTTCTCACATTATCAGAATAATATCTACAATCAGCCCAGCCATATTCAAAGTTTGCAAAATCATGAATTAAGTAGCCTTGCAGAATTCGAGTTAGAATAATTTCTTTTGTTGAATAAGCAACTTCTTTTGAGAACTCACTAAGAAAATATCTAAATAATTTAATTACTTTCTGGAAAAACCGAAAATTATGAATTTCTAATTTTTCAGCAAAATCTATCATCAAATTCACTAATTGCTCATCGATACCTTTAGTATTTTCCCGAATCAAAGGTTCAACAGAAGTTAATATTATCGTTTCATCAACTAACTTTTCTTTATAGCTACTATATTTATCCCTATTTTCGCCCTCTGATTTCTCTTCATCCAAAATTAAAATAATTTGACAATTTTTTTCTAATTTTAGATAGTTTGCCAACCCCATAACATCTTTGATATCTAAACTCTTAGACATCCTCTCAAAATCATCAAAACAAATAATTGAGTTTTTAACTTGTAAGAAAAGTAACGACTCTAAAACTCTTGCTGATGTACTCACACCATAACTTGATACTTTCACATCCCTAAACTGAGCTAATGTATTCTTTAAAAGTTGGATAAATTCAAATCTATCAATGTCCGATTTAGCATGTGGATTAAGAGTTAACTTCGTACAAATAGTATTTTTTAAGTCACTTAAATTTTCTATACCAAAAAGAGAAATATAAGCATATTTTCGACATTCAAAAACACTTTCATAATTAACTCTACTAGCTTCATAATAAAAATTTTGTTTATCTTTTATCTCTTTATAAGTGGAATTTTTATAAAAATTGTTCCAGAAGAAAGTTTTACCGATACCCCAAGCCCCAGTAATCGCAATGGCCGTACCATTTTCTTCATTTTTTATATTATTTTCTAATAATTCTTTTAGCCTTTGTTCTTTTTGTAATGTATTCATAATTCAGTATATTTCAAGCTAGCCTATACTTAATGAAAACACAGATAATTTTAATTTTCAAAAGCTAACTGGATAAAATTTTAGAAGTCACCCCTCAACTGCATTCCGACCTCGGGCCTTAGCTCTTAATAGCGAACGGTCAGCTTTCTCTAAAAGCTCGATCCAACTTGCTGCGCCTATGGCAAAACCAATACTGACAGACACATGCAATTTTTCATCTGAACCAGATAAACAGATCTCTTCTAAAGAAATCGCAATCCGAATTTTCTCTGCTAAAAGACGAGCATCTACAAATTGCACCTGTTCTAATAATATTAAAAACTCATCGCCGCCATAACGAACGATTAAATCCGAACTTCGAATATTTTGCTTTAATTGCTCGGCAATACTGACAATGACATGGTCACCCACAATATGCCCATATTGGTCATTCACCTGTTTAAAACGATCAATATCTATAATCATTAAACAGGTTTGCGTAAATTTTTGAGGGTAACTTTCAACAATTTTTAAATATTCAGATAAAGCTAGACGGTTGGACACACCAGTTAATGGGTCTGTATTGGCAATATTCTTTAATTGAAATTCAAAAGCATCGCGTTGCTGCAACATACGCTGTAATCGATCAATCGCTTCAAACAGGGAAAGAAATTCACCTTTTGTTGTCATATTCATCTCATCTGTCCAATGATTAGAACTACGCGATAAATCTAAAATTAAAGTCCTTGCTTTTATTAAAGGAGAAAAAACCCTTCTTTGTGCATAATTAAGCGTAAGTAAAGCCGTAGCTAAAGAAATTAAAGATATTAATAAAGTTAAAAGAAAACCTTTTCGGGCACTTATATTTTCTTGAGTTGCAATTGCTACACTTTCATCAAGAATATAACTTTGTAAATCAACCACTGTAGTAAATTTACCTACTATTGCTTCTGTCAATTGGGTGCCATTTAAATCATATGGCTCCCCTTTTTGGCTTTCATCTAATAGGTTTTGTACAATCGGAATACCCTTATCTATAAATTCTGATTTCACTCGAGCATATAACCGACGGTATTCAGGAGTCTTTGCCTGTTCAGGCTGCAAGGTATCGACCAAAATCCATAAATATCTAGATTGATGCTGAGTTTGCAGAGAACGTGCGCGATTATTACTTGGAATTTCTTCATTAAAGCTCACAGGAGCAATAATATTAGACGCCATCCGTCCCGCCTGATCGCGCATATCGGTTAGAACTATAATGAGCGTAAAGTAATTAGAAATACGGCTATCTTTACTTTTTAGCTGCAACATCAGTTTTTGCAGTATTTCCCTGCAATGATCCCAGACTCCAAACATTCCTAAAATAGCATTATCCATTTGAACGGAAGTTCTGGCTCTATAAGGAGTTTCACCGTAATAATCAACGACACGTCGAGCTTGTCTAAGATTTTCTTTGAAATTGGTTTGCAGCTCATTTGCTAATGAAACATAGCCTGCTTGTTTTAAGATAAGAATGCTTGTATCAATTTGCGCATCAACAATTAAACGAAACTTTTTTAATTCTTGCTGATTCTTTAATAAATCACTAGGACTGCTCGACATCATCTTATTGGCAGGAGCACGCTCCTTAGAAATTTTATAGGCAATATCTGCTACTGCTCTTAAACTTTTTATTTCGGCTAAGGCTTGTCTAGTTTTTATATAATCCTGATAGCTTCCCACAATAAGCGGTACAGCCATGAATAATAAGGACAAAATAATAACCAGCATAAAAAAGAACAGTCGATTACTAATATGCTCTGAACGTAATCCTGACATTTCTAGCTGGTACTCCGTAAATGTCCTGCCATTTTTAATACGATATAAATTAGGCTTAAATCCATCCTAGCATTTTAATAACTAGAATTTCATCAATAAAACCTTCATTTCTCTTTTAATAATTATACGGCTTCTAGATTTTAGTAAGCTTAAATAAATAGTATCGAAAAATTAAATGATTTTTATAAAAAAACTCTATTTTACAGATTAAAAATTTTTAGCAATGATAATAAACATATCTAGTTATCCTCTTGGATGCGCTTCTCCCAGCATCCACTGCCCAGCTTTAAGCTGGGTTCTTTTTGTTCTATTATTTTCCAATAAAGTTCATATAAATTTTCTTATAATTTTAAGATTTTCTTATAGATAAAAAAAAGCTCAACCTTGGGGAAAGCTGAGCTCGTAAAATCTGATGTGATACACACATCGTATCTGGGAAAGCACTTTAAATCCTAAAAACGTTAGGCAGTGAACTTTGCGATTGAATTATGTGACTTATCTCTACTTTTGTAAAGTCGATTAAATTAATCAGAATTCAAAATTTAATCGATTTTTCAACTTAAAATAGAGATTTCTTTTATTTTATTCACTTATATAATAATTAAAAATAGTTAAATTTTTTAGTTAAACTAATCTAAATATTGTTAACTACTCCTCAAAATAGTATGAATACGATAATAAATTGGTGAATTTTTACTCAACATGTAAGCAACTCTACAATTTACTTAATGTTAAAACCGATCATATTAATCATTTTTTCCAATCATAAATGTAATAACTTTTAAACATTTATTTCTAAATTCATTATGAAATATAATTATTAGCCTCTTGTAAATGTTCATTTTTTTATCAGGTTGACAATTTATTTTTCATTTGATCAGTTTTTCACCAATTTTAACATAAGTGTCAAATATCTTTAACATTCCTTTTTTTCATTATTGACTTCATAAATTGTTACAATACAATGACCCCAGCTTTATCTCTTGTTATTGCTGGAAATGATTATGAAAAAACTTGGTTTAGCCACTGCTGTACTATTAGCCATGACCGGTGCTCATGCTTATCAATTTGAAGTTCAAGGTCAATCTGAATATGTTGACACAACTGCAAACGATAAAAACTTCACTGGTGACGTTGCTGGTACATACTATTTAAAAAATGTTGATACCACTAAAGGTCCTTTAGCTGAAGCAGCTTTCTTGAACCAAGCTTCTAACGTATCTGTAGGTTACAGCTACCAACAGTATGACCAAGGCAACGTAAACTACCACGTTGGTACTTACGGTGTTAAAGGTGAGGCTTATGTTCCTACTCCTTACCTTCCTGTATATGCTAGCGCAACTTACAACCACACTGATGTTGATGGTAAAAACAACAACTCTAAAGATGACAACGGTGACCGTTATGCATTAGAAGTTGGTGCTATGTTGTTACCTAACTTCTTGATGACTGTTGGTTATACAAGTGTTGCTAACCAATTCGCTTTAGACAACTTTGGCATCATCAGCAACGGTATCTATACTGCTGCTAACCAAACTGCTGCGATTCAAGACGACCAAGATGCTGTTACAGCACGTGCTAAATATGTAGGTCCAATCGATGGAACTAACATGGCAATTGGTTTTGAAGCTGCTGGTGCTTTCGGTCAAGAAAACCAATACGGTTTGAAAACTGACCTTTACTTAACTCCTAAGTTAAGCGTTGGCGCATCTTTCGTTGGTAACGATGGTTCAGCTGACATCAAAGGTAATGACCTTGGTGAATTCCGTCAAGCTTGGGGTGGTAACGTAAACTACTTCATTACTCCAGCTGTAGCAGTTGGTGCATCGTACATGAAAGCTGACGTTAAAAAGTCTAGCTACGATACACAAACTATCGGCTTAAATGCTAAATTCCGTTTCTAATTTAATTTAGAAATCGAATTAAAAAAGGACTCAATTGAGTCCTTTTTTTATACTTAAATATTAGCTTCGCACAATATTTAAGAAATACAGATGACGTTCATATTGATCAATAATGTCTTGAATTAAATCTTCTTGCGTCCAATCCATTACATCATAGTTCTGACCACCCTCTCTTAAGAAAACTTCTGCTTGGAAATATTGTCCATCTTCGGCTTCAGTACGCCCAATTAAAAAACTTGGCGGTACTGTTTCACGTGGAACAACTTTATAAATAAAATTAATTTCATTGTGATGGTCCACCCGAAGCTGCATACCATCTTCAAGTTGGCTAATTGAAACCTCAAGATGACGGCGTCTAAATTCATGTTGAATATTTTCAAATGCACCAGCCACTTGCTTCTCAATATATTCACGCACTTCTTCTTCATTATGAGGATAGTGCATGATTAACCCTAGACGCTGTTGCCAACTCCTTGGATTATGAATTGCACGTGGTGTAATGCGTGCTTCCTGAATGGCTGTCATTTTTGTGACATCAAGATGTAAGGCCTTTATTAATCCCCAACTCATTAAGAGCATGACGACAGTAAAAGGTAACGCACTCATAATGATGGAAGCCTGAAGTGCAGCCAAACCACCGACTAGCAATAAAATAATTGCGAGCACAGCCATGAGTACCGTCCAGAACAGACGCTGCCAAGTTGGTGAATTTTCAGATTTAGCAGTTAAATAGTCAGTGACTAATGCCCCTGAATCAGCGGATGTCACAAAAAATAAAACTACCAGAATAGTTGCCAAGACATTCATCACTCCAGACCACGGTAAGTGACCTAAGAATTCAAATAATGCAACTGAGGAATCTTGCTGAACAGCCTGAATTAATGTTGTTTGATGTTCATGAATAATACTAAATAAGGCGGCATTTCCTAAGAAACCCATCCAGATAATGGTAAAGCCTGTTGGAATGAGTAAAACCCCAACAATAAATTCTCGAATGGTACGACCACGAGAAACTCTGGCAATAAACATTCCCACAAATGGCGACCAAGAAATCCACCAAGCCCAGTACAAAATTGTCCAACCACCAATCCAGCCATTCGGCTGATAGGCATATAAGTTGAATGTCATGGTAAATAGGTTAGAGATATATTGCCCAGTGTTTTGAATTGTCGTTTGAAGTAAATAAATACTTGGACCAGCAATGAAAACAAATATCAATAATATTAAAGCTAAAACTAAGTTTAACTCCGACAAACGTTTTACACCCTTATCAAGACCTAGAAACACAGATAAGGAAGCTAACATACTCACGAAAATAATGAGTAAGACTTGAATATTGGTGCTTTGCTCTACTCCAAATAAATAATGCAAACCAGAATTGATCTGGGTTACCCCAAAGCCAAGAGAGGTCGCTACACCAAATACAGTACCAATGGTCGCGAATATATCAATGCTATCGCCCCATGGCCCATAAATTCTCTTACCAATAAGTGGATAGAGTGCTGAACGGGTCTTTAAAGGTAAATTATGCCGATAGGCAAAGTAAGCCAAAGCTAACCCAACTACAGCGTAGATTGCCCAAGCATGTAGTCCCCAATGGAAAAAGGTAACTCTTAATGCTTGCTGTGCTGCATCAATAGTTTGAGCCTCACCACTTGGTGGATTAACATAGTGCATGACAGGTTCGGCAACGCCGAAGAACATCAGCCCAATCCCCATCCCTGCTGTAAACAGCATGGCGAACCAAGACCCATTGTTATAATCAGGCTGACTATGATCTGGTCCTAATTTAATGCGTCCAATCGAGGAGCAGGCAATGTAAATCAATAAGATGAGAAAGAAAGCAACAGATAAAACATAGAACCAACTAAATGAATCAGTGATCCACTGTTTTAATTGCTGTGTTAGAAGCTCAAAAGAACTCGGGGCGATCACAACCACTGCTAAAAACAAAGCAATAATAATGACCGTGCCCAAAAATACGTTAGGATTAACGTTTGCGAACCAACCGGACTGTTTGGAAGGCATAAATCCTCCATGTTATTTTAATGACGAGTGACAGGCTTAAATGCCAATAAGATATTCATAGAATGAACAAAGCTAGGGCTTTCAATAGAGAAAGCCGATAACACTCTAAATAAACTTAAAGAATATTGCAGTTACAAAGGTGTAAATAAATTAAAACACCTCCTCCATTATTTATCTGAATTTTTTTTAGGGAGGTGGGTAATATATTGTAAAGCAATTAGACGGGTGACGATTAAAGCTAAATACATGACTCCACAGAACATTTGCAGCATGGATAAAACGCGCGCTGGTGGAGTGATTGGCATGAGGTCGGATAAGCCTGTAGCCGACTGCAAGCTAAAGCTTAAAAAGAGTAAATCCAGCCAAGTTTGGAAAGCATGGGGGTTATTTGGATTTTGAAAGCTATAAGGGAAAATAAGCTGGCAAATGTTATATAAAAATGCAAAACCCCACGCAATCAGTGTAAAGACTGCTGCCGCCGCAAATAGTTCATCTCTTGTTAAATATCGGTCAGCGAACATATAACGAAATAAACCATAAGCCGCCGAAAAATAGGCCAAAGCTTCACAGCTATGGGCAAATAGTTGAATATATAAATTGCTATATCCCAACACAATCAGTACTGATGACAGAATTGCACCGCTTACAAATGTTAAGCCCAAAAAAGTAAACATCGGGGTCTGGCGAATAACTTTAGCAATCAATAATAAAGCAAGGACACCTAATGACCAGGTTAAAGTCCGATAAGGCAAACTATCAAATGTCAGCATGGCTAAAATCAATAAAATAAACTGAACCAGTAACAGCCATGCAGAAGGCAGTAAGCGAAAACTTGCCCAAAACTCAATAATAGATCGCATTATTATTTTCCTTGTTTCATTATGCTTTTTTGAGATTTAACAAATAATACTGTACACAAAATCAGGCAAACAAGTTGTTCTTTATTAATATCTAAACTCTAGATTGGAAATAAAATAAGTATAAAAAAGCCCCGTAGGGCTTTTTTAAGAATGAGCTAACAATATTCGTCTTAGTGATCCGATGCACCAGATGCACCAATACCTGTCATTGAACGAACATATTGAGCATCGAAAGCGGCACGCTCTTTTTTAGCACGTGCAGAGTTGTCAGTCACCGAGAAGAACCAACAGCAAAGGAATGACAATGGCATAGCAAACAATGCTGGACCATTGAACGGGTTGATTGGTGTATCAGAGATTTTTAAAGTATCTACCCAAACTGCTTTAGAAAGAACAATGAGTACTACTGCTGTTACAAGACCAACAACACCACCAATAACCGCTCCGCGAGTTGTTAAGCCTTTCCAGAACATTGAAAGAACCAGAATCGGGAAGTTTGCACAACAAGCTACAGAGAACGCTAAACCAACCATGAATGCTACGTTTTGCTTCTCAAACAAGATACCCAAAACCATTGCGAAGATTGCTAAGCCCAATGTCGCAATTTTTGACATACGAAGTTCAGAAGCAGGCGTCGTTTGACCTTTCTTGAATACGTTAGCGTATAAGTCATGAGAGATTGCAGATGCACCTGAAAGTGTTAAACCAGCAACAACAGCAAGAATCGTTGCGAACGCTACTGCTGAAATGAAGCCCATGAATAAGTCACCGCCTAAAGCGTCACTTAAATGCACGGCTGCCATATTGTTACCACCAACAAGCTCAAGTTTGCCTGTTACTGCCATTTTCGCAACATCAAGGAATTGCGGATTGTTTGATACGAAAAGGATCGCACCGAAACCAATAATGAAAGTTAAAAGATAGAAGTAACCAATGAAACCTGTTGCAACTACAACCGATTTACGCGCTTCTTTCGCATCTTTTACAGTGAAGAAACGCATCAGGATGTGTGGAAGACCTGCAGTACCGAACATCAACGCCAAACCTAGAGACAAGGCATCAATCGGGTTTGCGGCAAGTTTACCCGGCCCCATAATTTTTGAAGCATCGGCCAAACTGATGTCGTGTACTTTACTGAATACTTCAATTGATTGGCTAAACATGTTGCTGAAGCTAAAACCAACCGCTTTCATCACCATGAATGCCATGAAAGTTGCACCACTGAGTAACATGACCGCTTTAATAATTTGTACCCATGTTGTTGCCAACATGCCACCAAAGATTACGTATGCCATCATCAATAAACCAACGATGACTACAGCGATATTATAGTTCAAACCAAAGAGTAATTTGATGAGCTGACCCGCACCTACCATTTGAGCAATCAAATAGAATGCCACAACAACAAGTGAACTGACTGCTGCTAAAGTACGTACCGGTTTCTCTTCAAGACGGAATGAAACCACATCTGAAAGGTTATATTTACCTAAGTTACGCAAACGTTCTGCAACCAAGAATAAAACGATTGGCCAACCTACCATGAACCCAAGCGAGTAAAGTAAGCCATCAAAGCCTGAACTAAACACAAGTGCAGAAATACCAAGGAAAGATGCAGCAGACATATAGTCACCCGCAATTGCCAGACCATTCTGGAAACCGCTGATTCCACCACCTGCTGTATAGAAATCTTGTGTTGATTGGGTTTGCTTTGCAGCCCACTTCGTAATAAACAAAGTGAAACCAACAAAGATGACAAACATAATAATGGCATGCCAGTTGGTGGCTTGTTGCTCTGCTTCACCTAAGTCTGGACTTGCCATAGCCACTGTTGAATATAGCGATGCTGCTGCCAATAAAGCTTTCGCTTTTAATGAATTCCATTTCATATTAGTGTAGTCCTTTCTCATGCGTGATGGCTTCAACTTCCTTCAACGCTTCTTCACTCAACTGGTCAAGGGTATTATTCGCGATAAAAGAATACACACCACACAATAGGAAAGATAAAACGATAATTCCTAAACCTAGTGGGATTCCCCATGTCGTTACACCACCGCTAAATGAACTCATCAAAAATTCTTTGTTGTAGCCAACAAGCAGCATAAAACCCACATAAAGAACTAACATGATGATTGTGAGCGTCCAACTTAATGTACTTTTTTTCTTGACCATCTTTTGAAACTTTGGATTGCGTAGAATCTGTTCTACTTGGTTCTGATCCATAACCAAACTCCTTGCCCTGTGCCCAGCCTTGGCCACTTTTTAATAGTAGTTTCTCAGGATTAAAGTTAGCAAAATTACGTGTAATTCGTAACTTAGACTTTGGTCGTTAAAATTTAATCAATTTATAGCTTTGTTTCTGCTTGGGGTATGATAGGCACAAGGTTTTAATCATGTGAGTCATATGAACAGCTGGCTGATTATTGGGGTACTCACCCTTTATATAGCACTCTTATTTATTTGTGCTTTTTTTGGTGAAAAGCATGCCAGCCGTCTGAGTACACGTGGCCGCATGTTCTTGTTCAGCTTAACGTTAGGCGTTTACTGTTCATCATGGACATTTTACGGCGCGACTGGAGCAGCTGTTCGAGAAGGCGTCATTTTCTTGCCTATTTACTTAGGCCCTCTCTTATTTGTCTGGTTTGGTTATGACATTTGGCGACGTTTAGGTCGGGTACGCCAGCACCATGCGATTTCCTCAATTGCTGACTTTGTTGCGGCACGTTATGGGAAAAGTGGGGTATTGGCTTCACTGGTCACCATTTTGGCTGTAATCGCAATTATTCCCTATCTCGCTCTACAGTTACGTGCGATTGCTTTAAGTACTTCTGTCATTATGGAACAGAATGCTCATATCCATACAACCACCAATAGTGTTTTGCTTTTAACCAGTGTACTGGCTATTTTGGCCATGATTTTTGGTACAAGGCAAATTGCCAATACCGAGCAACATGGCGGTCTCATGTTAGCTGTGGCATTTGAATCTTTTGTAAAATTATTCGCGCTGATTTGCGTTGCTTTATTTTTTATTTTTGAAACACCAGCGAACCTTGTCCAAGTCACATCAGATGTGAACCAAACCTTTCAAGAAGTTCAGTTGTTTGGTGTGCCTGAAACTTTCTGGATTCAGACCTTATTGGCAGGTTTGGCAATTATCTGCCTGCCACGCCAGTTTCATGTCGCGGTTGTCGAATTACGAGATGAAAAACATATTCGCGGTGCACGCAAATGGTTTGCGGTTTATCTGATTTTAACAATTTTAGCCATTATTCCGATCGCAAGTTGGGCATTACATGCAGCACCGAAGTTCTTAACTGTGCCTGATGTTGCAGTACTCTCATTACCCCTGAGTTATAACCAAGAGTGGTTGGCTTTACTGGCCTTTTTAGGTGGGTTCTCTGCATCAACAGGCATGTTACTGGTTTCATCTGTTGCCCTATCTATCATGCTCAGTAACGACTTGATTATGCCTGCACTCTGGCGTTTTAAGTTGCTGTCACGTCACGATAAACATTTACCTAAAGTTCTTAAATTCAGCCGTCGTATTAGTATTGTCGCGGTGATGCTACTTGGCTTTTTATTCTTTCATTTCTTTAATGATATTAACCAGCTTTCAGTATTTGGTTTATTGGCGTTTAGTGCAGTTGCCCAATTTGCACCTGCTCTCATTGGTGGATTGTATTGGAGAGGCGGAAGCCGTCAAGGTGTCTATGCTGGCCTCATTATTGGATTTTTGATGTGGAGTTACACATTACTATTTCCAACGATTTTACGTAGTTTGCCAGAGGCCTATCAGGAAACTGCCCAAAGTATTTTGCTTTTTGGCCCTTTTGGAATTAACGCCTTACGACCAGAGTCACTTTTCGGTTTTGAATCATTTGCGCCACTTACACACGGTGTAATCTGGTCGCTTGGTTTAAATATTGTTTTATATATTTGGATTTCTAAACTTTACCGCCCAAGTGTGGCAGAACAAATTCAGGCAGAAAGCTTTTTCTACTATGAAACCAAACCCCTGCCATCACCACATACTTCTACTGATTTAACTTATTTACCGCACGATGCTGCACGTTTAAAAGTAGGTGACCTGTTCGCTCTTGCTAAAAGAATTACAGGTGAGCAACCAACAACACAAGCATTCGAGAACTTTTGCGAGCAAAATCATCTCACGCTCAACCCCAATAGCATCGCCAATGGCATGTGGTGGCGTTTTACCGAGCAATATCTAGCTGGCATTATCGGCGCAGCCTCTGCCCGTACTTTGCTCACTACAGCAATGATCAATAATGGCCTCGCATTAGGACAAGTCGCTAATATTTTAGACCAAGCCTCACAGTGGCAACGTTTCAATCAAAACTTGCTCATGACCATGATTGACCACATGACCCAAGGGGTAAGTGTGGTTGATAAAAATATGTGTCTGGTGGCTTGGAATAACCAATATTTAAAACTATTTGGCTACCCGAAAGACTTAGTTTATGTGGGTTGTCCAATTGCTGATTTAATTCGTTATAACGCTGAACGCGGCGAATGCGGCCCTGGTTCAGTCGAAGAACATGTTCGTAAACGTTTACACTGGATGAAAGTCGGAAGTGCACATGAATTTGAACGAATCCGTAAAGATGGACGCGTTATTCAAATGCGCGGTAATCCTATTTCAGGTGGAGGCTTTGTTACAACATTCGCCGACATTACTGCTTTCCGTGCAAATGAGGCAATACTTGAAGCCCGAGTAAAAGACCGAACTCAACAGCTTGCTGATGCTTTAACCGAGCAACAACTTGCGCGTGAACAAGCCGATATGGCGAATATGTCAAAAAGCCGATTTATTGCAGCGGCAAGTCATGATTTATTACAACCCATGCATGCGGCTCGTCTCTTTAGTACCGTTCTTGAACAAAGCATTGCAACAGAAGAAGACCGTCAAACTTTGCAACAGCTTGACCGTGCTCTATATGGTGCAGAAAGCATGCTCTCTGCCCTACTCGATATTGCGCGTTTGGAAGGCGGTAGCATACAGCCAAAAAGACAGCCTTATCCATTACATGATTTACTCAGTGATCTTGAACTACAGTTTAAATCGATTGCTGCTCAGCGAAATATTTCACTCAAAGTTCACGATGTATCATTCTGGATTGACACAGATCCACAATGGATACGACGTATTATTCAAAACTTTGTGAGTAATGCACTGCGTTATACTGCCAAAGGCCGAGTGATTGTCGGTGTTCTACGTTCGGCTCAAAAACCTGACCATATTCGTATTGGTGTTTGGGATACAGGCCCCGGTATTGCCGAAGAACAACGTATTAAACTGTTTCAAGAATTCGAACGCTGTGGGCATTTATCACCGTGGGGTGAGCAAGGCCTAGGCTTGGGTCTCGCAATTGTGCAGCGTATGACAGGTTTGTTGAATTACCCTGTTCATGTCTACTCTCAACTCAATAAAGGCTCCTGCTTTATGATTGAGGTTCCAGTTGTAGAAGCGCCAAAAGTAATAACTCCAACCGTACAGGCAGTGCCTTTAAAAACTAAAGCCTACCGGATTTTATGTTTAGACAATGATGAAACTATTTTAGAAGGAATGAGTAGCTTATTAGGTCGATGGGGTTATGAGGTTTTTAAAGCCACTGAACCAGAACAAGCACTTGAGATTATTCAAAAAGAGAATATTCAGGTCTGGCTTATCGATCAGCATTTAAATAACAACCAACTCGGTGTCGATTTTATTATGCAAAATCGACAGCATGACGTTCCGGTTGCTTTAATTACAGCGGACTCGCATCCAGAATTACCTCAACAATTGAAAGAACTGAATATCGTTTTACTCAAAAAACCGCTTAAACCAGCCTCTCTAAGAGCATGGCTATCGGGACTTAAAATTGCCAGCGCGGCAGATTAAACATTTTCCTCTCCCAAGCTTTTTATAAGTTTGGGAGAGATTTTTTGGCAAAAGTTATAGGTTTAATTTAAGCCAATAGGCAGAACTGCTCAAAAAGTCTACTTTTGTTGATTAAATAATTGGCTAAACTTTCCAACAGCCCTTTTTCTATGGCAAAGCCCATCTTTTTTGTAAGTGAACACTTGTATACTTAGTTACAATTTAATAAATATTTGTTTTTAAAAAATATTATCTAACTCGAACCACCATATACGACTTTAGTCGTATTCTACTTGCATTCTTGATGACACATAACTATTCCAAACGCATTTGATAAATGTATAACCATTTTTTAACCGATTTCTATATTAAGCACCCCTGCTCACGAATTAATGCAAAGGACAATTGCCATGAACATTTCTGATAATAGCCCACAAAACCAACTCTCATCTCAACAGTTTTATCGTCAATACAGTGCCAATGCTTTACTTCCTGAACTAGATTGGCAAAGTATTTTTCCCAACAGCAAACTCAATGAAGCCCATATCAAAGCGTTAAATACGATTTATCAAAGTGCAGTCCCACTCGCGCTTAATGTATTTCATGATCTAAATTTTGATGTATTTGCACCTGCGGCTTATCATCCTCAAGGATTAGGCTTATTTGATAAATTGGCACAACAAGAAGAAAACTTCTTAAAAGTGCTTAGCGCTGAAAGTGAAAATCTTGATCACGATACACGTCATCAAATTTGGAGCATGTTACTTCGCGGTGGAGCTGTACTTGTTTTCAAAGCTTGGCTTGGTCATGTCAAACTTGGCGAAAATCAGCTAGATATGACTCAATTTGATGAGCTCTCTGACTTACTCTTTATTAAAACTCACCCAGATCAACTTGCTGAACGACTACATGTCGATGAAAAAGCAAAACTCGACCATATCTTCTTAATGTATGGCAATGATATTTTCCTTGATCGCTTCAATAGCTTAGAAACAGCTGCACTTTTTGTAGATTTAGGTGTTTATGATGCAGCGTTTTTAAGCTTGCGTGATGACCGCGTGGCTGAATATTTAAAAATGAAAGGTTATGTCACTCAAGATCAAATTGATGATTTGCAATGTGCACTCAATCCTTTGTACTGCGATAGCCTGACACCAAAGCAAGATTGCCTTGCTTAAGTGCCACACATAAAAAAGACCTCAACTGAGGTCTTTTTTATTTTTAGATTTTCTTATCTTCAATATTGAGTGCACTAATTGCCAATACGGCTTGTGTACGGTTTTGCACACCTAATTTTCTAAAGATTGCTGTCACATGCGCTTTAATCGTTGCTTCTGACACATCAAGTTCATAAGCAATCTGTTTATTAAGCAAACCTTCCGCAACCATCATCAAAACACGGAATTGCTGTGGTGTTAAAGATTGAATACGTTCAGCTAAAGCAGTTTCATCTGCCGCTCTCGGATCAAGATTAAGGTTAGGTGGCAAATTAGGTGGTAACCAGATTTCACCCTCTAAAACTTGACGAATCGCTTCACCAATATGACTTGGATGAGCAGATTTAGGAATATAACCCATCGCGCCATGTGCAATCGCACGCTGAATAATTGAAGTTTCTTCATGTGCAGAAACCACAATAATTGGAATAGCTGGATACTGTGCTCGTACATAGACTAGAGCAGAAAAGCCTGAAGCACCCGGTAAATTTAAATCGAGTAATACTAGATCAGGTTCTGCCCCATTTTCCAAACGCTCATAAAACTCATCAACCGAAGCTGTTTCATGAATTTGTGCCTGTGGCAGGCTATAACGTACTGCTTGAATTAAAGCATGACGAAACAAAGGATGATCATCAACGATTAAAATATTCATAAGCGATTAAAGTAATCTTGAGCATAAGTATGGCCTATTGTAACCCTACTATTTAGATGAAAGATACGTTCATCTTATCCATTTTTATGCAAAATGATGATAAATGCAGAACTTAGCTAAAATTTTCAGATGTTTTTTAACATTTAATCAAAATTAATCTGTTTTTTATATAAGCTTACTTTTTATTATAAAAAATATATCACCAATAATTATATAAAATAAAAACAGCAACTTAATAGATAAATAAAGTATAAAAATCCACTATTTATCTTTTATATTTAAAACTGATAAGGTTGACCAATTTCGTTATTTTACAGTTCGCCGTCGTTGTTGATTAATAAGTCCAATCTCTTGTTTTAGGCTTAGGAACCAAATTATGACTGGTATCACATCACCAAAACCTTTGAATATTGTTGCTGTTTCTGGTGGCTTAAATACCCCATCTAAAACGGAAAGTCTGGTTCAAGCCATTCTTGATGAGTTATCCGAAGCAACCGATATTAAAGTTCATTTTATTAAATTAAGTGAAATTGGGCCTTTATTAGGCGGTGCATTTTATCGCAACCAACTTCCACAGCGCGTGCAAGATGATCTTGCAGCGGTTGAAGCAGCTGATGCTTTAATTGTAGGTACACCAGTTTACCGTGCATCTTTTACGGGTCTTTTCAAACATTTCTTCGATTTTGTTGAACAAACTGCATTGGTCGATGTGCCTGTACTTTTAGCAGCATCAGGCGGTAGTGATCGTCATGCACTGGTACTTGAACATCAACTTCGTCCATTGTTCAGCTTCTTCCAAGCACAAACTTTACCAATCGGCGTATATGCAACTGATCGTGACTTTACCCCTGAATATACGGTGAAAAGCGAGCAATTATCAGATCGTATTACGTTAGCAGTAGCGCGTGCATTGCCAATTTTAGAATGGGCACCAGCGAAAGGTGAACGTGCTGAAGTAGTCAAATCTAAGACTCAGCAAGCAAATCAAGAGCTTGGTATTAACAAGCAAATTGAGCAAGAAGAAGTATTACCTTCAGCGGCTGTACCTGATCTTGATGCGGCAGAGTCTCGCTTGCATCACAAGTCTGGCAAATCATTAACAACGCATGTTGCCTAAGTGCAATATCGCTAAATAAAAATACGAATTGGGGGAGCAAACCATGACGCAATTACAACAACCTATTAAATTTGCTTATTGGGTACCAAATGTAAGCGGTGGCCTTGTAGTAAGTAACATCGAACAGCGTACAGACTGGAGTTATGACTACAATGTTCGACTTGCACAGGCTGCCGAAAAAAATGGTTTTGAATATGCGCTCACTCAAATTCGTTTTACGGCGGGGTACGGAGCAGAAAACCAACATGAATCAGTAAGTTTCAGTCATGCATTACTGGCAAAAACTGAAAAACTTAAGGTGATTGCAGCTATTCTGCCCGGCCCCTGGAAACCGGCACTCGCAGCTAAGCAACTTGCAACAATCGATTATCTAACCGAAGGCCGTATTGCCATTAATGTGGTGAGTGGTTGGTTTAGAGGAGAGTTTGATGCGATTGGTGAAGAGTGGCCAGAGCATGATCAGCGCTACGTCCGCTCTGAAGAGTTTATCCGTACGTTAAAAGGAATTTGGACCACCGATAACTATAGTTTCGATGGTAAATACTATCAATTCCAAAACTACACACTTAAACCGAAACCTCTGCAAAAGCCTCATATTGAAGTGTTTCAAGGCGGGAGCTCACGTGCAGCACGTGACATGGCTTCACGTGTATCTGACTGGTATTTCACCAACGGTAATACCGTAGAAGAAATTCAAAAACAAGTCGAAGACATTCGCACTAAAGCTAAAGCCAATAATCATCAGGTTAAAATTGGTGTAAATGCGTTCATTATTGCTAGAGATACCGAAGAAGAAGCAAAAGCGGTACTTCAAGAAATTATTGATAAAGCCAACACTGAAGCAGTAAATGCGTTTGGCGATGCAACACGTGAAGCGGGTGCAGCTTCTCCAGAGCAACAAGGTAACTGGGCAAAATCAAGTTTTGAAGACTTAGTGCAATATAACGATGGCTTTAAAACCAATTTAATTGGTACACCGCAGCAAATTGCAGAGCGTATTGTGGCGCTTAAAAATGTAGGTGTTGATTTGATTCTTTCTGGATTCTTACATTTCATTGAAGAAGTAGAATATTTTGGGGAAAAAGTTCTACCACTCGTTCGCCAATTAGAACTTCAACAAGAAAAGGAGATAGAAATTCAAGCGAAATCAGCCTAAAAAACTTCATTTAAAGCAGCGCAAGACAATAAAAACAATAAATTAAAAATAAAGACTTATTGGCTCCAAGACTCGGCTTGGAGCCTTTATTTTTTAAGATTTCTCGACTTGTCGAATCACTGTTTCAACCGAATAACGGCACCATTTTGAAAGTTTCTCGATAAATTCATTTAATGCTGCGGGTTCAAAATGACTCACAATCATATAGCAAGCATTGCCCATCACTTTAAAGCATTCATCTATTTGTTCATATTGCTTAACCAAATTTTCAATTTCTTCAAATGCGCGTTGTTCATTTAAATGCAAATGAATAAATTGTTTATGCGAATATTGTACGGCAATAGTGTAATTTTTAATGACACCAGCATCCATTAACTGAGCAATTCGAGCGCCCACTGCCTGCCCTGTTCGATGCACACGTTGCCCAATTTCTTTATTGGTTAGTCGAGAATCTTGTTTAAGCAATGCAATAATTTTTAGATCAATCGGGTCTAATTCAATATTCATTTTTCATGGCGAAAGAAAACTGGCGGTAATGCTTTCATCTGACTATAGCCGATTTTACTGGCAGAGAATAATCTTGTTTTATCTCATATCAACAAGAGTGATCTCATGAAACAAGCACTATTAATTATCGATGTACAAAATGATTATTTTAAAAATGGCAAAATGGAATTGGTTGGGCCAGAGCAAGCGCTAGAAAAAATAAAACAACTCGAACAATATTTTAACGAGAAAAACTTACCAATTATTTATGTACAACATATTAACCCGCCACAAGCGAGTTTCTTCCAAGAAAATACAGATGGAGTTTTACTTCACCCTGAACTCAGTGCTGGCAGTGATTCATTAATCGTAACAAAGCACTATCCAAACAGTTTTTTAGAAACCAATTTAGAGGAACTTTTAAAAGCACATCAAATTGAGCAACTCGTGATTACAGGCATGATGACTCACATGTGTATTGATTCAGGGACACGCGCAGCCAAAGAACTGGGCTATCAACCCATTTTAATTGGAGATGCCACCGCAACTCGTGATTTAAGCTATGCTGGGAAGACTACAAAAGCAGAAGACGTACAAACAGCTTTTTTAACTGCGCTTAGTACATTCGCGAATGTACAAAATACTACTGATTTTTTAGCAAACTCTTAATAAAGCTTAATAAAAAAGCCCCAAATGGGGCTTTTTTAAAATTAGTTTTGCTTATCGGGATAAACCGTTGCAATTAACTGATCTACTACAGCAGGTTCAGCCAAAGTTGAAGTGTCACCTAAACTATCTAATTCATTTGCCGCAATCTTTCTTAGAATACGGCGCATGATTTTACCCGATCGAGTTTTAGGTAATGCTGGTGCCCAATGTAGTGCATCTGGTGAAGCCACAGGCCCAAGCACTTTACGCACCCAGTTGATTAACTCTTTACGCAGTTCTTCCGACTCTGCAACACCCGCTTGTAGAGTCACAAAAGTACAAATACCTTGTCCTTTAATATCATGCGGCATACCCACCACCGCAGCTTCTGCCACGGCTTCATGTGACACCAGAGCACTTTCAATTTCAGCAGTACCTAAACGGTGACCTGAAACGTTCAAGACATCGTCAACTCGACCTGTGATCCAGTAATAGCCATCTTCATCACGACGAGCACCATCACCTGTAAAATAGGTACTTTTAAAGGTTGAGAAATACGCCTCGATAAAGCGATCAGGATCGCCCCAAATGGTACGCATCTGGCCCGGCCATGAATCTTTAATTACAAGGTTACCTTCAGCCGCACCCTCTAGCTCATTGCCTTCACCATCTACAATGGCAGGTTGAATACCAAATAAAGGACGTGTTGCGGAACCCGGTTTTAAAGCTGTTGCACCCGGCAATGGAGCAATCAAAATACCGCCTGTTTCGGTTTGCCACCATGTATCAACAATCGGACAGCGGCCTTCACCAACAACGTTGTAGTACCAATTCCAAGCTTCAGGATTAATAGGCTCACCGACCGAACCAAGTAAACGCAGGCTGCTACGGTTACTTTCACGTACAAACGAATCCCCTTCTCTCATCATGGCGCGAATTGCAGTTGGCGCTGTATATAAAATAGAGACTTTATGTTTATCGACCACATGACCAAGACGTGCCCATGTTGGATATTGAGGGACGCCCTCAAACATTAAGGTTGTAGTTCCATTTGCAAGCGGGCCATAAATCAAATAACTATGCCCTGTAATCCAGCCTACATCGGCCGTACACCAATATACATCATCTTGTTTTAAATCAAAGACCTCTTTAAAGGTACTTGTTACATAGACTAAATAACCACCTGTGGTATGCAAAACCCCTTTCGGTTTACCTGTCGAGCCCGAGGTATAGAGAATAAATAATGGGTCTTCAGCCTTCATCGGTTCTGGAGGACAGTTTGCATCCACTTCCATAATAATGAGGTGATACCATAAATCACGTCCCGGCTTCATTTCAATCGGGTTCGCATTACGGTAAACCACCACTACATTTTCAACACACTCTGTACCCGGCAATTCTAGAGCCAAATCGACATTTTCTTTGAGTGGTAATAGTTTTCCGGCACGTAGACTTGAGTCTGCGGTAATCACCAGTTTAGCTTGGCTATCTTCAATACGACTTGCTAAAGAGTCTGGCGAGAACCCACCAAATACCACACAGTGAACAGCACCAATACGGGCACAGGCCAACATGGCAATTGCAGCCTCAGTGACCATCGGCATATACAACACAACACGGTCACCTTTACCAATACCATATTTCTTTAAAACGTTGGCAAAGCGGCAGACTTCGTCGTGTAATTCTTTATAAGAAACGATTTTATGACGAGAAGGATGGTCACCTTCCCAAATAATTGCAGGTTTATGAGGGTGTTCTTTAAGATGCCTGTCTAGGCAGTTTGCTGATACGTTCAACTCACCATCGGCAAACCATTCAATCTTGAAATTGTCTTTGTCAAAACTCGTATTTTTAACTTGGGTAAATGGCTTTATCCAATCGACAATTTTAGCTTGCTCTGCCCAGAATTCATCTGGGTTCTCGATAGAGTGTTGATAACGTTTAAAGTAGTCTGCTTCAACAGTACGAGCTGTTTTTTTAAATTCCTCTGGTACTGGATAGATCTCATTCATACGCAACTTCCTTGATCTTGTGCATCCCATCTCGAGACTGTGGCTATTATTTTACTGGATCTTATTTGTATGCCTTTGCAGTATGATGACTCTTTCAAAGTCTAAACAATGCGACTTTGGTCATATATTAATCACTTACTCAAGCACACGAAATTGTGAACATTTTTATAAAATTAAGTTGATTTAAAACATTTGTCTATAGCTTTTACTTTTATAATTTTTGCAAGATTTGATGGTTTTGATCATCAACAAAGATTATTTTGTCTCTCATACGCAACACAGGAATAAAATAATATGTTTGCCCAAACAAGCTCCTCACGCCCACCACAACTCCCTTTTAAAGATAGTCCGTTTTCAATTCATGGACGTTTTAATCGCATGAGCTATTTAGGTGGTTATGGACTGATTTATTTAGTCACCCTCTTGGGCTATTTCATTTTGGCTTCATTTCTTGGAAGTTTTCAGCTTTCAAGCAATTTATTTAATTTTGAATTTTATAGCTCTCTTTCTGGAGCCAGTGCCTTGGTAGTCTGGGCTTTTTCGCTGTTCCTGATTTATTTAAATATTGTTCTCGTTGTTCGACGTTTGCATGATCTAAATAAGAGTGGCTGGATGGGATTGCTATTGTTCATTCCAGTTGTTCAGTTCTTTTTTATGATTTATTTACTGCTTGCCTCAGGTACAGCAGGTCCAAACGAATACGGTCCTGTTCGACCAACAACGTTTATAGAAAAACTGATGGCTTGGCTTATTTTAGTCGCTATTTTAGTTAGCCTTATTTCAACAGCAGGAATTTTTTATTATTTCTCAGGGACTGATACCTTAGAAACACCGACACAAATCTTACAAAAAGGAACGGAATACTTTTAATTAAAAAACACTTTATTATTTAGATGAACTCATTATAGTAGGCGCACATTTTATCTCCTACTATGATGAAAGCCGAAAATCGCTTTCATAAATTTTTTTAATTGAGACTTGCCGTGGCTGATGAACAAAAATCCTTAACGGATGTCGCAAAAAATACAGGCGAACTTTTGCAAGAAGCGGGCACTAAAACCACTCAAACGGTTTTAGCCCATACTGAAAAGTATCATGATGCCTATACCACTATCGACAAAATCGTGGATAGCTTCTGGGAACGTGTGCCTTATATATGTATTGCGATTATCGTTTTTATTATTTTTTGGCTACTGACCAAATTATTTAAGTTCTTTGTTCGTAAAACCTTAGAAAACCGCTCTTACACACGCCAAAACCTCGTTTTGGTCTTAAACCGTGTAGGCAGTACAGCGATTTTATTCTTTGGTTTCTTAATTGCTTTAGTGATCTCGATTCCAGGGTTTACACCAGGGCAACTCATGAGTGCACTTGGAATTGGTTCTGTCGCTATTGGTTTTGCATTTAAAGATATCTTTCAAAACTTACTATCAGGTATCTTAATCTTATTAAGCGAACCATTCCGCATTGGAGACTCCATTGTTGTCAATTCGCTTGAAGGAACTGTTGAAGATATTCAAATTCGTGCAACATTCTTACGCTCGCCAGATGGTCGTCGCATTGTTATTCCAAACGCAACTGTTTATACAAGTGCTTTAACTGTAAATACTGCTTATCAACAACGACGCTGTGAGTTTGTAGTCGGAATTGGATATGACGACGATGAACAAAAAGCTAAGCAGATTATTTTAGATATTCTTAACAATGATCGAAATGTACTGAGTCAGCCAGCCTTCTCGGTTAACGTTACAGCGTTAGCAGATTTCTCGGTTAACCTGACTGTACGCTGGTGGGTTGATACAACTGAAACTGATATTTCGTCATCTACGAGCACCATTCAAGCTCAGGTCAAGCAAGCTTTTAATGCGAACGGAATTAATATTCCTTACCCAATTCAGGAATTAAAAATGGCCGCAAATCAGCCACTTTTAAATTCTGAAGCATCAACTAAAGAGACGACCTAAAATATAAGAAATAGACGTTTCAGTTCTTAAAATACGGTTGCCTAAGCTCACAGCTTGGCAGCCGTTTTTTGTGAGCAAATCAACTTCATAGGGAATAAAGCCACCTTCGGGACCCACGACTACACTACAAGCATGTGGAATATTAACTGGCATGCTCTGCTCGGCATAAGGGTGAGCCACATAGGCGGGTGTTTCTTTGGAGATCAAGCTTGGCAGAACGTCTTCAACAAAAGGTTTAAAGCGTTTGTACATGTGAATTTCAGGAACAATCGTGTCACCTGCTTGCTCAAGCCCTAAAGTCACATAGTTATCGAGTTGTTGCAAAAATGGAGTTTGCCAATAGCTTTTATCTACCCGATAACTATGAATCAAACTAATTCTTTCCACCCCTAAAGTCACACTGTCCATGATTAAACGGCGTAAAACTTTGGGTCTTGGTAAAGCCATAATTAAATGAACCGGAAGTTTTGCAGGTACAGCTTCTTCACTAATAGGTCGTATACAAACTTCTTGCTCGTTAATCGAGATAATTTCAGTGGTATAACGTGCGCCATTACGAACACCAACTTTTAGATTTTGGCCAACCGTAATATCAAGATGTTCACGTAAATGTTGTAATTGGCGCTTTGAGTGAATTGACCACGTGTCTGACTGAATATCTTCAGGCTCTAGTAAAACGATATTCATGGTTTGTCGGCCAAATACCGGTTAATTACGCCAATATGTTTTTGCAATGAACCTTGGTTACGTTGTAAGACTTTATGTGCTTGTTCTACTACTTGTTGGGCCTGATCAGGTTCAGCTAAACATGCTATCCAGATTGCCACAACTTGCTCAGCGTCTTGGGCAATGAGCACACCATTTTCATCAATAAACTCATCGACAATGGTTTGGAAATTAAAGTAACGAGGTCCAATTACGGTCGGTACATTCAAAACCATAGGCTCTAAAATATTATGTCCACCACCCGGCTCATTTAAAGAACCACCAACAAAACACACCTGACTTAAGGCGTACCATAACCAAAGCTCTCCCATACTATCGGCTAGATAAACCTGTGTACTCGTATGAATACTTTGATTCAAGCTTCTACGGTGAGTAATTAAATCTAGGTTTTGGCAAATTTCAAATACTTCATCGAAACGTTCAGGATGTCGAGGTACAACAATACAAACCAACTCTGGATCTGACTTTAAATAAGGCTGAAGTGCTTGCAAAATTTGTTGTTCTTCGGGTGCATGTGTACTGGCAATTGTCAGTACTTTTCGTTGGCCCAAATACCATAGCTGATATAACTTTGCTGCCTGATTTATAAATGCTTCTGGTGCGTGAATATCAAATTTAATATTTCCAACCACCTGACTTTTTTGTTGATCTAAGCCAAGCTCGACATAGCGTTGGCGAGTAGCATTATCTTGTGCCAACACCCAGTCAATTTGTTTCAGCATTCCTGCTGTTAAACCTGAGACTCGACTATAACCTTTAGCTGATTTTTCTGATAACCGCGCATTTAACAATAAACAAGGAACCTGTTGTAGCTTGGCTTGATCAATTAAATTTGGCCAAAGTTCAGTTTCAACCAATGCTAAAAGTTTTGGCTGATACAATTCAAAAAATTGTTTTAAAAGATGCTTTTGATCAACAGGCAAATAAACTGCTTGAAATAAATCTAAATAAGGTGCTTTTAAAAATAATGATTTGGCACGTGCCTGCCCAGTTTTAGTCGTATTAGTAACTAGCACAGGTTGTCCGAGTTTAAGATAATGCTCGATTAAAGGCTGCGCAGCATTGGTTTCTCCAACCGAAACAGCATGGAACCAAATTGCTCTCACATTTTTTGGAGATTCAAACGGCCCAAATCTTTCCAGACATTCCTGATTATATAATTCCTGGCTTTCTGCACGTTTTTTTATCCGCCAGTGGTAAAAAGGTTTTAATAAATGGAGTGCGGTGTTGTACCAAAATGGGGTCGCCAAGCGGGTTGCCTCAAATAGTCAAAGTTTAAAACTGGGGAAAATATAACATAGATAGAAAAAATGGCAGAGTTTCGATACCTAAACTCTACCATTACAAGAAAAGCGATTTACTGAACCCATAAATGAATGAGGTCAGTAAATTATCAGTTTAAAAAATTACGAAGCTTCTAGCGTTGGATAGTCTGTATAACCTTCAGCACCTTTTGCATATAAAGTTGTTGGTTGAAGTTCATTTAAAGGTAAGTCTTGCTCTAAACGCTGTAAAAGATCTGGGTTGGCAATATATGCTTTACCAAAAGATACTGCGTCAGCTTCATCATCACGCAAAATACGTTTTGCTGACTCTGGTGTTAGGTTCTCATTCGCAATCCATACACCATTAAATTTTTCACGAAGTTTAGGACTAATACTGTCAGCAGCTTCATATTCACGAGAGAAGATGAAAGCAACATTACGTTGGCTCAGTTGTTCAACTACATAACCAAACGTTGCTAACGGGTTTTCATCACCCATATCGTGTGAATCACCACGTGGTGCAATATGTACACCTACTCGGCCAGTGCCCCACACTTCAATAAATGCATCAACGACTTCTAATAATAAACGTGCACGGTTTTCAACAGAACCACCGTATTCGTCATCACGTTGATTTGTATTACTTTGAAGGAATTGGTCAATTAAGTAACCATTCGCTGCATGTAATTCAACACCATCAAAACCAGCTGCTTTAGCTAATTCTGCTGAATTTTTATATTGAGCAACAACCTCTTTCACTTCTTCTAATGAAAGTGCGCGTGGTGTTACATACGGACGTTTAGGACGTAATAAACTCACTTCACCCGCAGGTTGAATTGCACTTGGTGCAACAGGAATATCACCATCTAAAAGTTCAGGATGCGAAATACGGCCAACATGCCAAAGTTGAGCTACAATTTTTGAACCTTGAGCATGAACTGCCTCAATAATTTTATTCCAAGCTTGTGCCTGCTCTTGTGACCATAATCCTGGGGTTTCTGCATAACCTACAGTTTTTGAACCAATCACTGTTGCTTCAGTCAAAATAAGACCAGCATTTGCACGCTGTTGATAATATTCAACCATCAAATCATTAGGTACTCGGCTTTCACCACTACGCGCACGCGTTAATGGAGCCATTACCAATCGATTTTTGATTTCAAAATCACCAACCGTTAAAGGAGTATTGAGTTCAGCCATAGTCGCCTCGACTTACACTTTAATATTGTTAAAGTGTTTGTTTTAAATGTTCGATATATTGCTGAATCAAAGCTTCGTTACGTGAAAAATAAGACCATTGACCATATTTTTGTACCTGAATCAAACCTGCCTGTTGTAAAACAGACAAATGATTCGACATTGTAGACTGTGCTACTTTGCCCAATCGTTCAATATGACCTGCACAAACACCCTTCTCAAAACTACCACCACACTCTTCCACTGGTAAATAATGCGCAGGTTCTTTCAACCATTGCAAAATCTGCCGACGTAGCGGATTGGAAAGGGCTTTGCTAATTGCATCAATATCCATAGGCTCAACACGTCTTTTAAACGAACAAAGCTTTATTCAGCATTTCGAAAACATCATATCGCATTTTTGCGATATTCATATCTATTTTTTTCGATATTCATATCGCATTTTTTCGATTAAGATTCGAAGGCTGAATTGCTTTGCCGTTTTAATCGCTAAAAATCCAAGAGTTCTACATATTCATAGATGAACTGTATTTAAACTAAAAGTTCAGCAGACTCTTATAAACCTTGTTTTAAGCTCGCCTCAATAAAGCGATCAAGGTCACCATCAAGAACAGCACCTGTATTAGAGTTTTCAACGCCCGTACGTAAATCTTTAATACGTGAATCATCTAATACATATGAACGAATTTGGCTTCCCCAACCAATATCAGACTTCGAGTCTTCTAGAGCTTGAGCCGCTTCATTACGTTTTTGCATTTCCAATTCATACAAACGCGCACGTAACTGTTTCCATGCGTGGTCACGGTTAGCATGTTGCGAACGCTGGTTCTGACACGCCACCACAATACCTGTTGGAGTGTGGGTCAAACGTACTGCCGAATCGGTTTTGTTAATATGCTGACCACCTGCCCCAGATGCACGGTAAGTATCGGTACGAACATCAGAAGGATTAATATCAATTTCAATATTGTCATCAACTTCTGGTGAAATAAATACCGCAGAGAATGAAGTATGACGGCGGTTACCACTGTCAAATGGTGATTTACGAACTAAACGGTGGACACCCGATTCTGTGCGTAACCAACCGTAGGCATATTCACCTTCAACACGAATTGTTGCAGATTTAATACCAGCTACGTCACCATCAGATACTTCCATGAGCTCTGCTTTAAAGCCATGACGTTCAATCCAGCGCATATACATACGTAATAGCATAGATGCCCAGTCTTGTGCTTCGGTACCGCCTGAGCCTGATTGAATCTCGACATAACAAGGATTCGGGTCCATTGGATTGCTAAACATACGACGGAATTCAAGTTTAGCCAGTTCATCTTCAGCAGCACTAAGCTCTGACTGAACATCTTCAAGCAAGCTTTCATCATCAGCTTCTACAGCCAAATCTAACATCGCTTTTGCATCTTCAAGTTGTGTTGACAACCCATCCAATACATTAATAACGTTTTCTAGTTCGCCCTTTTCTTTCGCCATTGCCTGAGCACGGCTTTGATCATTCCAAATCGCAGGGTCTTCTAACTCACGTAAAACTTCTTCTAAACGCTCTTTTTTCAGATCGTAGTCAAAGATACCCCCGTAGTGTTTGGCTACGATCAGTTAAGTCTTTCAATTGGTTTAGATAAGGATTAATTTCCACGCGAGTGTTCCCATAAGAGCAGATAAACAGGCAATTATTTTAGCATAGCTGCGGTTATCTTCGAACCTGCTTTGTATTTCTCATTATATTTCACTCATCTAATTTCTAAATTTTCTTCAGTTCATTTTAAGCTTAACCAGTAACATCCTCATACAAAATTGGGTACTTTTACAGCATTTTTTATGATCTACACAAAATCTCCTCAATTTTAATAAAATTAAACATTCTATTTTTATATTTTAAAATCAAATATTTAAGTTAAACATATTTACAAAAAAAGCACATAGTTACAGTGCGGTTACTTGTGCAAGATTGACGCTACCCGATTTTCCTCTAGACTAAAAGTTGTAACAAAACATTTATAAAATCGCTTTTTAGAGGGGAGAGATTCCATGAAAAAACTAGCAATTGCATCAGCTCTTTTATCTGCACTCGCAGTAAGTGGCGCAGCAAACGCTTACCAAGCTGAAGTTGGTGGTTCTTACAATTATCTTGATCCAGACAACGGTAGCAGCGTAAGTAAATTCGGTGTTGACGGGACTTATTACTTTAATCCTGTTCAAACTCGTAACGCTCCACTTGCAGAAGCAGCATTTTTAAGCCGTGCAAGTAATGTTAACGCACTTATCAACTATGGCGATAACAGCGGTACTAAAGATACTCAGTATGGCGTAGGTGTTGAATACTATGTTCCTAACTCAGATTTCTACCTTAGCGGTGATGTAGGCCGTAATGAGCGTGAAATTGATAACACCAATATTGATAGCAAAGTAACTACTTATGCAGCTGAAGTAGGTTATTTACCAGCTCCAGGTTTATTACTTGCACTAGGTGTTAAAGGTTACGACGAAAAAGATGGTAAAGACGGCGCTGATCCAACAGTTCGTGCTAAATACGTAACTCAAGTAGGTCAACATGACGTAAACCTTGAAGCGTTCGGTGCGTTTGGTGATCTAGACGAATATAAAGTTCGTGGTGACTACTACATCGATAAAACTTTAAGTCTTGGTGTGGATTACTACAATAACGACTTAACTGATAAAGATGAATTTGGTATTAATGCTAAAAAATTCTTAAATCAACAAGTAAGTCTTGAAGGTCGTATTGGTTTCGGTGACAACGATAACACTTATGGTGTTCGTGCAGGCTACCGCTTCTAATCTTACCTAAAAGTTTATAAAAAAATCCGCTCAAATGAGCGGATTTTTTTTATTGGTTTAAATGCACAATACGCAATTGTAAATTTACATTACCCTTAAATACATTACGATCAATCTCATAGACCAAATGAACTTCATCTCGCATAGGATTAAATTCAAATCGTCCAGCGGCATTAAAAGCAATCGCATCAAAAGTATATTGATCAAGAGCCAATCTAAGTTTTAGATGTGTTTCTTTAAGCCAGCGATAATCGACAACTTTAAAATCTCCTTCAAACTGAGGAAAAGGGAATTTTTGCCCCCATGGCCCAAGCTGCTCTATCCAGTCCAATGTGTCTAGTTGCAAAGCCGAAGCTGGTAATTCCCCATCTGTCCATAAAGTAGCTTGAAACAAAGATTCTTCCATAGCTGCAACACAGGTAGTAAACACTGTTTTAAAAGCATCAAAATTTTCTTTACGTATCGTTAAACCAGCCGCTGCTGCATGTCCACCAAAATGACTCACCAATTCAGGATGTTGTTCAGCAACCTGTTCAATCATATCTCGAATATGTACGCCATCAATTGAACGTGCAGATCCTTTAATATGGACACCATCTTCATCTGGTGCAAAGACAATAGCTGGGCGATGAAACTGTTCTTTTAAACGCCCTGCGACAATCCCAATCACGCCTTGATGCCAATTTTCCTCGAAGAGCACCAGAGCTGGAGGAATATCTTCTTTTGAAAGTTGCAAGCTATCTAAAGCAGATAAAGCTTGTTGCTTCATCTCTCCTTCAATTTGTCGCCGCTCTATATTTAACTGATTTAATTGTTGAGCAATCGGGTAAGCTGTTTCCATAGAGTCTGCTAATAAACACTCTATACCGATTCGCATGCTCTCCATCCGCCCCGCAGCATTAATACGCGGACCTAAAACAAAACCTAGATCTTGTGCACGCAAAGACGACGCCTCTCGGCCAGCAATATCCAACAGTGCCAATATTCCAACACGACATTGATGTTGCTGAATGCGCTTCACCCCTGCATCCACTAAAATGCGGTTGTTATAATCTAATACAGCAACATCCGCATAAGTTCCCAAAGCGACTAAATCTAGATATTGAGTGACTTTACTTGTGCTTTTACCTTGTCTGCTACGTAAACTTGCCAAATTGGCCAGCACATAAAATGCAACACCAACACCAGCAAGCGCCTTACTTGGAAAATCACAGCCTAACTGATTTGGGTTAACCACCGCTTCCGCTAGAGGCGTTTCTTTTGTTGTTAAGTGGTGATCGGTAATAATAACTTGCATGCCCAGCGCATGGGCTGTATCAACTCCAGCATGGCTGGAAATTCCATTATCAACTGTAATTAATAAATCGGGTTGATAAGTTTGATGCGCAAGCTCTGCAATTGCGGGGGTAAGCCCATAACCGTATTTAAATCGGTCTGGAACTAAATAGTCGACTTGTGCTCCCATATCGCGAAGCACCAATACCATTAACGCTGTGCTGGTTGCACCGTCAGCATCATAGTCACCGACAATAACAATCTTTTTTTGTGCATCAATAGCTTGATCTATTAATGCCACAGCAGTTTCTAATCCTTTGAGCTGAGGAGCAAGTAAATTCTTAAGCTTTAGCTCTAATTCCTGTTCAGATTGTACTCCCCGCCTTGCCAAAATTTCGGCAATAAACGGCGGCACGCCCTGAAATTGTTCAGGGCGTGTTAATAAAGGTCTTTGTTTGATTTGTATTTTTGTCATTTAAGGCATCAGTCGGTGCAGCGTCCATTGACCGTCGATTTTTTCATAACTCAAGCGGTCATGTAAACGATTTGGTCGTCCTTGCCAGAATTCATAATAATCTGGTTGCAGACGATACCCTCCCCAGAACTCCGGCTTATCAAGCACTTCACGGCTTTCAACTTGCTGTTGTAAGTCTTGAAAACGTTGTTGTAACAGCTCTCGGCTTTCAATTTTACCACTTTGGGGAGTACTGATATGCGCTGCAATCTGGCTATCACGTGGTCGCTTAAGGTAGTAATCTGTAGATTCTTGCTCAGCAATTTTAACTACACGACCACCCACTCGCACCTGACGCTCTAGACTTGGCCAGTAAAATAATAATTCGGCATATGGGTTTTCTGCCAAATCAATACCTTTTTGACTGTCATAATTCGTATAAAAATCATAACCAGCTTCTGTGGCCCCACGTAACAAAACAGTTCTAACATGAGGTCTGCCATTTGCACTTGATGTTGCTAATGACATTGCATAGGGTTCATGCAAATTGGCTGCTAGAGCATGGTTAAACCAACCCAGAAACTGCTGATGAGGGTTAGATTCAACCTGCCCCTCATGCAACTCACCTTGCTCATAACTTAAGCGTAATTCACTTAAATCTTTGATGACATCACTCATGTCATGCACCTTATGCGACTTGTGCTTGGGAACGAACTGAATCTGCTAAATGTTGAGCTAAAGCATTCACTTCTTGCTCATCATCACCTTCAACCATGACACGAATCACAGGCTCTGTTCCAGACTTACGAATCAAGATACGTCCACGGCCTTTGAGCTGTGCTTCTGCTTTATCAAATTCAGTAACCAATGCCGGGATAGAATACGGATCCAGCATTTGTTCTAAACGTACGTTCAAAAGAACTTGTGGGAATAATTTAAAGTCTTGAACCAATTCATGAAGAGCCTTATTTTGCTCAACCATCACAGTTAAAACTTGAAGAGCAGCAATAATGGCATCACCAGTCGTACTCTTGTCTAAAGTTAGAATATGACCAGAAGGTTCGCCACCTATCACCCAACCATTTTCTTCTAAAGCTTGTAATACATAGCGGTCACCGACTTTTGCACGAACAAAGTTAACGTTTGCTTTTTCAAGTGCAACTTCAAGTGCCATATTACTCATGACTGTACCAACAATACCCGCTGGCTTATTTTGAGCTTGAGTCGCCAAAATATATAAAATATGGTCGCCATCAATTAAGTTACCAAACTTATCAACCATCACAACACGGTCAGCATCACCATCAAAGGCAATACCTAAATCTGCTTCGTGCTCAACCACTGCTTTTTGTAAGTGTTCAGGATGTGTTGAACCGCAGCTCTCATTAATATTTAAGCCATCTGGTTCATTATATAAAGCAACAACTTTTGCCCCTAACTCACGGAAAACTGAAGGCCCAACGCTATATGCAGCGCCATGAGCACAGTCCAACACAATCTTTAAATTATTTAAATCAAAGTGGTAAGGGAATGTAGATTTACAGAATTCAATATAGCGACCATTTGCATCATTTACACGAACACTTTTACCTAAGTTTGCAGTGTCCTCAATGAATAAATCTTTTTCTAATTCGCGGTTAATTTCTTCTTGTAACGAGTCCGGTAATTTTTTGCCTTCACTTGAGAAGAATTTAATCCCATTATCATAATATGGATTATGCGATGCAGAAATAACAATACCTGCATGTGCATGTAAAGCACGAGTAAGGTGTGCAATGGCTGGTGTTGGTAAAGGACCAAGTAGATGAACATATACGCCAGCAGCGTTTAAGCCCGCTTGCAAAGCAGATTCTAAAATGTAGCCAGATAAACGAGTGTCTTTTCCTAATACAACGAGTGGTTTATTTTTTTGACTCGTTCGTTTTAATACCTTCCCTGCAGCAAAACCGAGTTTTAAAGCAAACTCTGGAGTAATAGGCATTTGCCCAAATTTTCCACGAATACCATCCGTTCCAAAATAACTCATAGCTTATCTCATTCTTACGCCACTTCAGCGGTGGCTCACTTCATATATGGCAATTCCGCCATATTTCTTTTCTCAGATTTACTTTACACCAAAAACAAAAAGCCGTCAGTGTAATGACGGCTTTCTTCATTGTTTTGGTTACCAAAATCTAACCAACACGATAGTTTGGAGCTTCTTTAGTAATCGTTACATCGTGAACATGTGACTCAGACATACCTGCTGAAGTAATTTTCACAAATTTCGCATTTTGGCGAAGATCTTCAATCACAGCTGAACCAGTATAACCCATCGATGAACGTAAACCACCCATCATTTGATGAACGATGTTACCCATTGGGCCTTTATATGGAACACGGCCTTCGATTCCTTCTGGTACTAACTTCTCAGCACCCGCTTTTGAATCTTGGAAATAACGGTCAGCAGAACCAGTTGCTCCCGCCATTGCACCTAATGAACCCATACCACGATATGCTTTGTAGTAACGACCTTGGAAAAACTCAACTTCGCCTGGCGCTTCTTCAGTACCTGCAAGTAATGAACCAACCATGATCGTGCTTGCACCCGCACCGATCGCTTTTGCCATATCGCCAGAGAAGCGGATACCGCCATCTGCAATTAAAGGAATTTGATCTTTTAGTGCGCTAGCAACGCTGTCAATCGCAGAAATTTGTGGCATACCAATACCTGCCACAATACGTGTTGTACAGATAGAACCAGGACCAATACCTACTTTTACAGCATCGGCACCTGCATCTAATAATGCTAATGCAGCATCACCAGTTGCAATGTTTCCACCAATCACTTGTACTTGAGGGAAGTTTTGTTTCACCCAACGTACACGTTCAATTACACCAGCTGAGTGACCGTGTGCTGTATCAACAACAATGACGTCAACACCAGCTTCAACCAATGCTTCCACACGACTTGGTGTATCAGCACCTGTACCTACCGCAGCACCAACACGTAAGCGACCAAGATCATCTTTACAACTGTTTGGATAGCTTTCAGCTTTGCGGAAGTCAGTCACTGTAATTAAGCCTTTAAGTTCGTTGCTCTCGCCAACGACCAAGACTTTTTCAATACGGTGTTTTTGCAATAATGCTTGAATATTTTCTTTAGACTCGCCTTCACGTACAGTGACTAAACGATCTTGACCTGTCATGATGTTGCTAACAGGTTGTTCTAAATTAGTTTCAAAACGCGTATCACGGCCTGTCACAATACCAACAACCTTGCCGTCTTTAACAACAGGCACACCGCTAATGTTATTAGCAGTGGTAATTGCAATCAGTTCACGTACTGTAGTTTCAGGCGTTACAGTGATAGGGTCTTTCACCATACCCGCTTCGAATTTCTTTACACGGCGTACTTCTGCAGCTTGAGCAGCAATATCCATGTTTTTATGCAAAATCCCGATACCACCATTTTGTGACATCGCAATCGCCATACGTGACTCAGTCACTGTATCCATTGCAGCTGAAACTAATGGGATATTTAAATGAATGCCGCGAGTTAAACGTGTCTTTAAAGAGACATCTTTTGGGAGAACAGTAGAGTAGGCAGGAAGTAATAAGACATCATCGAAGGTTAGCGCTTCTTGAACGATGGTCAGCATAACAATCTCACTGGTAAATTCCGTGAGCTATTATAAACAAATTTCAATGCAATTTTCATATTATCTTTGCCTTTTTCAGCAATAGATGTAGAGCTGCTCTAAATAATTCCTACTTATTATCGTTTTAACGTTATTTTTTAACCCATGTTTTTGCAACCCAGAATTTTATCTGGGTTGATCATTAGACATCATATTTAGGCAGGACAACTAAAAACTTGTTCTGTCATCAAGTCGACACCACAAGGTAAAACCTCAATCCAGTCCAAAAACTGATTAATCATTTCTTTGCCAATAAATGGACTGCCATGCTGTGGAACAATCATTTCAATGTCCATCTGGCGGACCATGTTTACCCATAAACGGATAACCTTATTGGAACACATATAGCGTTGGTGAAAAGCTTTCATTTTTAGAACATGCGTATCGAAATCTGTCAAAGGTTGATTGGCATCCTCAACAATCGAAGCACCCATATCTCCAGAAAATAAGATTTTAGCGACTGGATCATAAAACTGAAAATTACCCACCGAATGTAGAAAATGGGCAGGAACTACAACTAACTTTGATTCCCCCAATTGAATCACTTGGCCACGGTCAGGCAATTCAATAAGACGGTCTTCCCAATTCCCTTTCATACGTTCACTCATAAATGAGGAATTTAGGTGCGGTAGAAAACGTGCCCATAATTTTGACGCCACGACTTTAGCATCGGTATAGACTAACCAGCGCGGCATTGAAGTAATAATATCTGGATCCTGATGCGAAGCCATCACATAGTCTAGATTTTTCAAACGTGTATATTTATTTAATTCCATCGTTAATGGAACATAGGTCAAATCGCCACCCGGATCGATTACAGCAGCACGCTCATGATCAATAATTAAAAATTGATTGGCTTGGATACCTTCCCCTTTGACCAAACTGGTAAAACTAATACATTTATGTACGCCGTTATCAAATAATATCTGCGATGTTGTTTTTTCAAACCCCATACAATTCCCCAAAAAAACTTTAAATATTAGATATTTTTATATCCATACTAAAATAAAGGGATTCGACAACTCTTGCAATGAATTGCTTTATTTTTCTCATAATATTTTAAAATAGCTTTTGCTTTTCTTATTTTATAAATGAATCATAATGTTATTTAAAATTCACCTGCAATAAATTAAAATAATTCTCATTATCATTTTTGTCTTTTGCGCTGCCTAGGCCTCCCATGAACCAAGCACCTTATTTTTCAAGTTCCAAAACATTGTTAGCAGTTACTATTTTTAGCTTAATGACAGCAAGTCATGCTGATGAAACAGCAGAACAACAGAATTCGACCAGTGTGCTACCCACAATTTCTATTCAGGCGCAAAAAGAACCCAGCTCTCCCTATGTCGCAACAAAAGCAACCTCAGCCTTAAAATCAGATGCACCCTTATTTAAGACGGCTCAATCGGTTTCTGTGGTGACTCGTGAACAGCTTGACCAGAAACAAGCTAGAACTCTAGCAGATGCACTTGAAGGTGTTGCAGGTGTTGAAGCTGGAAAACTTGGTCGTCGTGGTTGGGATGATTTTGTTATTCGAGGGCAGACCTCTTCCAATTCGGTTTATGTAGATGGTTTAAGAGTTGGACAAAATACTTACGTTGCCACTGAACTATCAGGCATGGATCAGGTCCAAGTCTTAAAAGGCCCTGCCTCTATTAATTTCGGTTTGGTTGCACCAGGTGGTATGGTCAATTTAGTCACTAAACGACCTGAAGCAGAAAACTTTGCACGTGCTAGCATGACTTATGGCAGCTATAACTTAAAAGAAGGTACATTCGATTTAAACTATAGCCCTAATAATAGTGAGAAAAGTGCTTTTCGTTTAAATGGTCGTATCTCTGATCAAGATGATCCGACAGATTATGTATATTTTAAAAATTACTATATCTCCCCTTCTTACAATTTCGACTTAGGTGATAACACTGACCTCTCTGTAATCGCAAGCTATCAGCATCGCGAATATATTCGTCAGCAAGGTTTACCTGTTATTGGTACATTAAAAGAGAATCCTAACGGCGCTATAGACCGAAGCTTATATATTGGCGATCCTAATTTTGGTAAATATGAAGCAGATGTTTATCGTACGGGTTATACGTTTAAACATGCCTTTGATAATGGCTGGAACTTTAACCAGAATTTTGCCGTCCAAAAAACCGAAATGGATGGCACTGCGGTTTTTGCTCAAACTAAAAAGTTTTGGGCAGACACATCTTACACAACCATTAACCGAGCTAATAATAGTCGGCATCAAGTGATTGATAACTTAAGTTTCGCCATCGATAACCGTTTAAACAAACAGTTTGATTTATATGGCATGCAGCACGACATTAATATTGGCGTAGATGCTTTTCAGGAAAAAAGTGACTACACCAATGATAAATACGATATTGGTAATTTAAATATCTATGACCCCGTTTATGGTCAAAACGTGACATTGAAGCAAAATGTTCGGGATATTAATCGTCTCAAATATTTGGGACTCTATATGCGTGATCGCATCCAACTTAATGACCAATGGCTTTTAAGCTTGTCTGGACGCCAAGACTGGGCACAAACTCAAAGCACAAGCTTAGTTACAAGTAGTGCAAGTAAACAATCAGACAATGCTTTTACGGGTAGCGCCTCTGTCATGTATACCCTTAATGACATTGTTGCCCCTTATGTCAGCTATGCCACTTCATTTACACCTAACAGTGGTACTGATGTAAATAACAATCCATTCAAACCTGAAGAAGGAAAACAGGTTGAAGTCGGAATGAAATTACAAAGTCCTTATCAACGAGTTCAAGGTGCTATCGCTTGGTATGATTTAAAACGTCAAAATGTTTTAGTCACTGATACTGCGAATAGTGGCTATAAAGCTCAGCGTGGTGAACAGTTAACACGTGGTATTGAAACTGAGCTCAGCGCAGAAATTTTAGAAGGCTTAAAATTAACAGCTGCCTATACCTACACCATTGATGCTGAAATTAGTAAAGATGCAAACTCAAGCAATGTAGGAAAAGCACTCGATAATATTCCTGAGCATGCTTATAGCTTGTCAGCACGTTATAAATTTGACCCAGCATCAAAACTTGGTTGGTATGTTGGCGGTGGATTCCGTGGTGAAACATATAAAACTGTCGATGGCTTAGATGTCCACATTCCGGGCTATACAGTCTTTGACACTGAAGCTGGCTATGACGCTGGACATTGGGGTGCCCAACTTGCGATTCGTAATTTATTTGATAAAGATTACTATGCAGGTGCACTGAACGAGAATTTGGTGACGCTCGGCAACCCACGCCAAATTAACTTCACAGTGAAATTTAACTACTAAAATGACCTACAAAAAAACGCACTCGAATTGAGTGCGTTTTTTATGGCAACGTTAAATGCTTTAGAAGAAATAATGCTGCACTAAAGTAGAGATACCTACAATTAAGAAAATTGCAGCACCAATTTTATGGATGAGAGAGATAGATAAACGTTCAGCTAATTTATTACCAATAAATACAGCTGGTGCATTGGCAATCATCATACCTAAGGTTGTACCTAGCATTACCCAGAAAATGCTGTCATAACGTGCAGCTAAAGCAACTGTCGCAATCTGAGTTTTGTCACCAATTTCTGCTAAGAAAAACAGGATAAAGGTTGCACCAAAAACACCAAATTTTTGCCATCTGTTAATGCTATCTGTTTCATCATCTAGCTTATCTGGAATAAGCATCCAGAACGCCATACCAATGAAACCACCCGCAAGTACCCAAACTAAGATTTCAGGACTCAAGACGGTCGTAATCCACTGTCCAAGCACAGCAGAGATACCATGGTTAATTAAAGTGGCTAAAAGAATCGCAATGAGAATAGGGATTGGCTTACGGAAACGTGCAGACAGTAAAAGGGCCAACAATTGAGTTTTATCGCCCATTTCAGCAAGGGCAACAATCGAGGTAGAAATCAGAAATTCTTGCATGTCGTTTCTCTGGCTAGCATAAATGCCCATGACCTACCCCTCCTGCTAGCCAAATATCTGCAGAGTGGTAAATCAAAGGTCTTGCCAACTCGGAAACGATGAGACGTTTAAGCTATGATGACCATGTTCTGTTGAACAATTATGTTGATCATCACCTATTCATTCAGAAATGAATAGCGGCTACTCCCCAATGAAGTATGTGCTCATTATATTCGAGCAATTCTATTTTTCAAACAAAAAATTTTATCCATGCCCATACTAACAGACGCCCCAAGCCTAATAGTAAAGCTAAACAGATACTTAAGTTAATAAAACCAAAATTGTTAATACCAGCTATATGTTGTGATTGAAATTCAAATGGCAAAATAAGCGTTGCCACAAATACTTCCAAACCGATTGCAACGTAGGTCATCCACTCCCAAGGAAAGTGCAAAAAACTGACCCATAATCCCATCAATAAAAATACAACCAACAGAATCGGCAACATGATTTTTAAAAAACCCGCCATCTATTATTTCTCCTTTACCTAAAACGAGAAATTTTTCCTCTCTCGATCACTCCTTCTTCATCTTTAGATTAACCTAAAATCAATTAAATTAAATACCAAAATAAAACCCCGCCGAAGCGAGGTTTTAATGATTCATTTCAGAATATTAGATTAATAAAGTACGAATATCTTTAAGAAGTTTCGTAAGTTTATTGGTAAATCGAGCGGCATCTGCACCATTAATTACACGGTGATCATAAGACAACGACAACGGCAACATTAAGCGTGGATCAAAGTCTTTACCATTCCAAACCGGTTGCATCGTTGCAGGTGAAATACCCAAAATCGCAACTTGCGGCCAGTTTACAAGTGGTGTAAATGCTGTACCACCAATTGCGCCTAAACTTGAAATGGTGAAATTCGCACCTTGCAAGTCTTTCGGTGTTAATTTCTTATCACGTGCTTTTTGACCTAACACACCCAATTCAACTGCGATTTGCTTAATTGATTTTTGGTCTGGGTTACGAAGTACTGGCACAGTTAAACCATCAGGTGTTGCTACTGCAATTCCCATATGGATTTCATTGCGCAAGAGCACGGATTTACCGTCATCAGATAGATGACCTGCGAACTCACGCTCTTCTTTCAACAAATACGCAACCGCTTTGATAATGAATGCCATAATCGTCAGGCTGATACCTTCTTTTTTGAAGTTGCCTTTCAGTTCATTACGCCAATCTTCTAACTCAGTAATGTCAGCCAAATCAAACTGGGTGACTTGCGGAATAAAGTTGTTCAATGACAATTGCGGAATTGATACTTGCTGCAAACGCGTCAGTACTTTTTCTTCAACGCCACCAAACGCAGTGAAGTCAGGAAGCTTTGGCAAACCCGAAACCGCTGGTGCAGCCGCAGCAACTGGTGCAGCTTGTGGCGCAGTTAAACGAGTCTTCACATAAGCAAAGATATCTTCTTTAACAACACGGCCATGCTCACCAGAAGTTTTAACTTGTGACAAAATCACACCAAGTTCACGAGCAAGCTTACGTACAGCAGGACCTGCATATACTTTAGCGTTTTCAGCTTCTTGCTCTTTGGTTAACTTGTCACTACCAGACGCTGGAGCAGATACAGCCTGAGTCGGAGCAGGAGCTGCCGCTTTAGGTGCTGCTGCCTGTGGAGCTGGAGCTACTTCTGCTTTTACCGCTGGTGCCGCAGCAGGTGCTTGGCCTTCAGCTTCAATTGTTGCAAGCAATATACCTTGTGAAACTTGTTGGCCTGCTTGCAAGTGAATCGCTTTCACAACGCCCGCAACAGTACTTGGAACTTCAACAGTCGCTTTATCTGACTCAACCACAACAAGGCTTTGGTCTACATCAACTTTATCGCCAACCTGAACCAAGATTTCAGCAACAACTGCTTTATCTACGCCCAAATCAGGAACGTTAATATCAACTGGTCCAGATTGAGTAGCAGCCGCAGCTACAGTTTCTTGTTGAACTGGTGCAGGCGCTGCCGCTGGAGCTGCTGTAGAAGCAGGATCTTCAACTGGCGCACTTGATGCAGACGTTGTTTTCACTTTAATGAGCACAACACCTTCTTTAACTGTATCGCCTTCTTTAACTTGAATGCTTTCTACGGTACCCGCAACACTGCTTGGTACTTCTACAGTTGCTTTGTCAGATTCAACAACAACGATGCTTTGCTCAACATCGATTTGCTCACCAACTTTTACTAAAATTTCACCAACGAGTGCTTTTTCAACACCAATATCAGGAACTTGAACTTCAACCACTTGGCTCGTGGTTGCCGCTGCTGGTTGTGCAGCAGTTGAAGCCTGTTGTACCGCTGCCGGTGCTGCTGTTTGTTCAGCTGCTGGAGCAGGTTTTGCAACTTCTTCTGTTTGAGCTACAGGTGCAGCACCTTCAGCTTCAAGTTCAAACAATACCGTACCTTCAGTTACGCTATCGCCTTCCTTGATTAAGATACTTTTTACCACACCTGCTGAAGTGCTAGGCACTTCAACAGATGCTTTATCTGACTCAAGCAAAACAAGGCTGTCATTTTCAGCAATGCTGTCACCAACTTTTACCAAAATTTCAGCAACAACTGCTTTATCTACACCAATATCAGGGGTCTTAATTTGCATGCTTAGTTCCCCTCACCAGTTTGCGCTTCATTGTATTCAGCAACTGCCTGAACTTCTGGATGTGCTTGTGGAGCCCATGCCACTGGACGGTCAGTGTCTAACTCAAAGTTAGAAATTGCATCTTTAACTAAACGTGCATCTACTTCACCTTCGTCAGCTAATTTTTTCAAAGTAGCAACAACGATATGTGCAGCGTCAACACCAAAGAAACTACGTAAGTTAGCACGTGTATCTGAGCGACCATAACCATCTGTACCTAATGCAACAAATGGGCGGCCATCTGGAAGATAAGCACGGATTTGTTCGCTATACGCACGCATATGGTCTGTTGCTGAAACAACAATACCTTCTGTACCACGTAACTGTTTAGATACCCAAGACTCTTTTACTTCTTCAGTAAGTGGGTGTAAGCGGTTGTATTCTTCACATGCCATACCATCACGCGACAATTCGTTGAAGCTCGTTACACTCCAAACGTTTGAATGGATTTGGTATTCATCACGTAAGATTTTCGCAGCTTTGATCACTTCACGAAGAATTACACCTGAACCAAGTAATTGAACAGTTGCTTTTTCATCTTTTTCGAATAAGTACATACCACGTTTAATGCCTTCCTCAGCGCCTTCTGGCATTGCAGGATGCTCGTAGTTTTCGTTCATTACAGTTAGGTAATAGAACACACGCTCTTGGTTCACATACATGCGTTGTAAACCGTCATGTACGATTACAGCTAATTCGTAACCAAAACATGGATCATAAGATACGCAGTTTGGAATCGTGTTCGCCAAGATATGTGAATGACCATCTTGGTGCTGTAAACCTTCACCGTTCAATGTGGTACGGCCAGCAGTTGCACCTAACAAGAAACCTTGAGCTTGTGCATCACCCGCAGCCCATGCAATGTCACCAATACGTTGGAAACCAAACATTGAGTAATACATGTACATCGGAATCATTGGCAAGTTATTCGTTGAATAACTTGTTGCTAACGCAGCCCATGCGCTCATCGCACCAGCTTCGTTAATCCCTTCTTGAAGCATGTGACCGTCACTTGCTTCACGGTAATGCATTAACTGTTCTTGGTCTTCTGGGGTATATTTTTGACCGTGAGCAGCATAAATACCAAGCTGACGGAACATACCTTCTAGACCAAATGTACGTGCTTCATCTGGAACGATTGGCACTACGCGATCTTTAATTGCTTTTTCTTTAAGTAAAGCAGCAATTAAACGAACCATCACCATCGTAGTAGATTGCTCTTTACCACCTGAACCGTTTAATACTGCATCAAATACAGATAATTCAGGAATCGCTAAAATTTCACTCTCACGACGACGTGCTGGCAGGTAACCACCTAACGCTTCACGACGCGCTTTCATGTACTTCATTTCTGGAGAGTTTTCACTTGGGCGATAGAATGGAAGCTCTTCTAACTTATCATCTGTAAATGGCAGGTTAAAACGGTCACGTACATATTTTAAAGAGTCGATCTGCATTTTTTTGATTTGGTGAGTTTTGTTCACCGCTTCAATTTCTTCAGACAAACCGTAACCTTTAACAGTTTTCGCAAGAATAACTGTTGGTTGACCTTTGGCTTTCATTGCTTCTGCATAGGCAGCAAAAACTTTGTAAGGATCATGGCCACCACGGTTGAGATTATCGATGTCTTCATCGCTTAAATCTTTTACAAGTTCCGCAGCTTCTGGATACTTGCCAAAGAATTTCTCACGTGTATATGCACCACCTTTCACTTGATAGCGTTGGTATTCACCATCAACCGTTTCTTCCATTACCGCTTTTAAAGCGCCTGTATTGTCTTTTGCAAGTAGCGGATCCCAATGACGGCCCCATACCACTTTAATGACACGCCAGCCCGCACCACGGAATAAAGATTCTAATTCTTGAATGATTTTACCGTTACCACGTACAGGACCATCTAGACGCTGTAAGTTACAGTTAACAACCCAGATCAAGTTATCAAGTTTTTCACGACCAGCAAGTGAAATTGCACCAGTACTTTCTGGCTCATCCATCTCACCATCGCCAAGATAAGCCCAGACTTTACGATTTTCTTCTTTGATCAAGCCACGGTTCATCAAATATTTTTGAATGTGCGCTTGATAAATCGACATAATTGGACCAAGACCCATTGATACAGTTGGGAATTGCCAATAGTCCGGCATTAAATATGGATGTGGATAGCTTGGTAAACCGTTACCGCCAACTTCACGGCGGAAATTACTTAACTGTTCTTCAGTTAAACGTCCTTCAAGGAATGAACGTGCATAAATACCAGGAGCACAGTGTCCTTGGTAATAAATCATATCTCCGCCAAAGTTATCGCTGTTTGCGCGGAAGAAATGGTTAAAACCTACGTCATATAATGTTGCACTTGATGCGAAGCTCGCCAAGTGTCCACCTAAATCATCACCTGTTTTATTCGCACGAAGTACCATTGCTAAGGCATTCCAACGAATCAATGCACGAATACGGCGTTCCATATCTTGGTCGCCTGGCATTGCAGGTTGTTCTTCAACAGAAATTGTATTTAAGTAAGGTGTATTGAGACGTTGAATTGGAACATGCTTAGCAATTGCTTGTTGGTAAAGTTTTTCCAATAAGAATGCTGCGCGCTCAGTTCCCATATGTTGTAAAACTGAATCGAATGCATCTTGCCACTCTTGGGTTTCTTGTGCATCGGAGTCACCGTAAAACGCCATAATTCACCTGTTCCTTGTTCTTTAATCTACTTTGTATTTTTACCACGTTTTACCCCTCTCTAGTTATTGCCACGGGTGAATGTGAGGGGGGCCTATTATTTTCTGAATGAATAGTCATTGACCGAGCATTAAACAAAATAACAAAAAAACGCCAATAATGGCGTTTTTTTATACAATCTTTACGTTAAAAAAGGTTTAGGCTAATTTCAGATTCATAAATTTAATAACCTTAACTTTTTAACTATGCTTTTAAGGAAGCATCGCCAAGTAAGTCGTTGGATTCTTACGTTGACCATCTTTTACTACTTCGTAGTGCAAATGTGGACCAGTACAACGGCCAGTACAGCCGACATTGGCAATATGTTCACCTGCAGATACTTGGTCGCCTACACGTACCATTAAGCGCGAAGCATGAGCATAGCGTGTTAAGTAACCATTACCATGGTTAATTTCAACATATTGACCATAGCCAGTGCCCCAGCCAGATTTCGTTACAATACCTGGGCCTGTTGCATAGATTGGCGTGCCACTCGGAGCAGCCATATCTAAACCACCATGATGTTCGGCACGACCGCTCATGGTACGACCACCGAAGTTCGAAGAAACTCGTACAGTATCAGGAAGAGGATGCGAAACTAACCAAGAGTAAGCATTTGAAGAAGAGGCATTAAAAGAATTCTTTGCACTCGTATTGCCATATTTTTTTGCGAGCGATTCATTGTTGAGCTCAACCGTTTTTTGGCGTAAGGTCACTGAAACTTTCGCACTCGCCGGAAGATCTAAATCATCAGGATGGGTGTATGAACCTTGAGATAATGTTTTTGATAGTTGTTCCAATCGATCTGAATCAGTAGATTGGTTAATTGTTTGATAATCTGCAAAAGCAACTGATGCTGCCGAAGCGGCAAGTGAAAACGCTAATAAAATACGACGCGTGTGCATAAAAACCTCTTGAAACTGTTCTTACTCAAGTTCCTTATGATCTCTTCCTTGATATCAATCGAAATGAACGCTTAAGATGAAGACAAGAATCTATCCGAGAATGACCCATGTCTAAACCCGATAACGTTTTTCAACAAACCGGAAAACACATAAAAACAGGAAACCTTACGTTTCTAACAACGCAAGTCGCGCAATGGCAAAGACTTACGAAAATAATCCAACCCTTATTGCCCCAACCGGAACAATGGCAGGTCGTGTGTTATCAAAATGGTTCTTTAATCATTACTGGTGAAAATCAGGCGATGATTAGTCAACTCAGTTATTTACAGAACCAATATGTATCTAAATTATCTCAACTTGAAGGGTTAAAAGACTTACAAAGAATTCAGGTTCGCTTGAGAAATAAAAATATTTCAAATGCACCCTCATCTGAGCCATCTAAACCCATCCCCCCGGAAACACAAGAAATGTTACGTAGTGCAGCCGACTTTGTGAGCGACCCTAAGCTTAGCCAAGCTTTACTACGTTTGGCAAGCAATAAAAAATGATGAGCTTTCTATTTCTTAATTAGAATCGTTCTTATTATGTGATAATAATCACACTTTGAAACGTTACAATATAACGTAGCCAAGTAAAGACAATGACTTATGTCACACTGACATATGGAATTGGACATTCATTCTCGTCATTAAATGTTACAATTTCATAATTACTCGGATCACTTTGAACATTGCGTAACAACTGATTATTTAAAGCATGTCCCGATTTATAGCCATCAAACTTGGCAATAATTTGATGACCAAGTAAATACAAATCACCTACTGCATCCAAAATCTTATGTCTCACAAATTCGTCAGCGAAACGTAAGCCTTCTTCGTTCACAACACCTGTGTCATCTACACCAATGGCATTATCTAAACTTGCACCCAAGGCTAAGTTATTTGCTTTGAGGTAATCTAGATCTTTCATAAAACCAAAAGTACGAGCTTCACTGACTTCATATACAAAAGTTTCAGTAGAAAAGTCGATAGTGGCAGATTGATATTCTTTAGCAAATGCCGGATGGTCAAAATCAATCGTAAAATTTAATTGAAAACCATTATGCGGGCTAAAAATCGCTTTTTTATCATCTATTAATGCTTCAACTGGTTTTAATATTCTTATAAATTTTTTCGGCGCATCGAGCTCACGTAATCCACCCTGCATTAACAGGTAAATAAATGGGCCGGCGCTTCCATCCATAATCGGAACTTCGGACGCAGATACCTCAACAATAAGGTTATCAATTCCTAAACCTGCAATTGCGCTCATTACATGCTCAATCGTTCCAACTTTTATATCTCCAATCACTAAATTGGAACACATGAAAGCTTCTTGAATGAGTAAAGCATTCGCATGGATTTCAACGGGCGGGTCTAAATCGATACGACGAAATACAATACCTCCATCCGCGGTATGTGGAATGAAATTGATCATCACTTTTTGACCGCTATGAAGACCTATTCCACTCGCTTTTACCACACGATTGAGAGTACGTTGTTTCACCATGCTTTGTAACTTCTTTTTTAAAACCGCTATACGTTAGCATATTTAGTCATTGATCAAAAACAAAAAAAGGCAGTGTTTAAACACTGCCTTTTTTTAAATTTAATAATTTTTTACTTACGTTGCTGATTTTTCAAGTAATCTTGAATACTCATCGGAGAAGAACGCGGAGAAGAACTTGCGTTGCTACTCACTTCATTGTCTGCATTTTGACGCTTATTAATAGCAGGAACGTCATCTTCATCAACAGATTGAGCTGATTGAGTCGATGCATGACTTACTGTATTACGTTTTCTCGGCTCTGCATCTGCTGCATTACGAGTTAAACCAGTCGCAATCACTGTTACACGTAATTCATCACGCGCATCTGGATCAAATACTGTACCGTAGAAAATTTCACCTTCATCAAGGTCAACAATCTGGTTCACTACATCAGTAATGATTTCAGTTTCGCGTAGAGTAATATCATCACCGCCAGTAATGTTAATCAACACACCTTTAGCATTAATAATATTTACGTTATCAAGCAATGGACTACGAATAGCCTGTTCAGCTGCTTGACGTGCACGATCTTCACCACGACCTAAACCAGCACCCATCATTGCGTAACCACGAGTACTCATTGCAGTTTTCAAATCGGCGAAGTCAAGGTTAATGTGACCACGGTTTACAACAAGGTCAAAGATACTACGTACAGCGTTTAACAATACATCATCAGCTTTTTTATAAGCATCTTTCATTGAAATATCGCCATATACGCTAAGTAAGCGCTGATTAGGGATAATAATCAATGAATCAACATGTGCTTCAAGCGCTTCAATACCGCGTTCAGCAGATTTTAAACGGCGACGGCCTTCAAAGTTAAATGGAGTTGTTACAACACCAACAGTCAAAATACCCATTTCTTTGGCAACTTCAGCCACGACAGGAGCCGCGCCCGTACCCGTACCACCACCCATACCAGCGGTAACGAATACCATATCCGTACCTTCAAGATGGTGACGAATAATTTCACGGCTTTCTTCTGCTGCAACTTGCCCAACTTCAGGGTTAGCACCAGCACCTAAACCACGCGTACTTTGCTCGCCTAACTGAATTTTGAAAGGTGCATTCATACAGTCTAGTGCTTGTTTGTCTGTATTGGCACAAACGAATTTAACACCTTGAATATCAGACTGCACCATATGTTGAACGGCATTACCGCCACCACCACCTACACCAAATACAGTGAAACGGGCTTGACCGTTGCCATCGTTTAGTTCATCTTCTATAAATTCAAATGAGGCCATGACCTTTAGGGTTCCTAATACATTATGGCAGTCACTTCAGCCCGTATACTGCCTTGATTTTCAAAAATAACTAATTTTAAGAATGCTGTGCAATACAAACCTTGTCAAGTACAGTGGTTTTCTCTTACAACTTCCTAACAATTCTACCAATAAATCCATACATCCTAAAAAATGGCTTTTAGCTTGCTATTAAATGCATTCCAGCCATTTACCATTCGCTCCCATACCGAACGGTCATTTGCCTCTTCAGGCTCTTCAACAGCTTCTTGCAACTCACTTTGGCTAAACATGAGCAAACCAGCTGCTGTTGCATACATCGAACGACGTAATGCTGCCTGATGTTGATCATCAGCATAAACCTGTAACGGCGGATTACCCAAATGGGCAGATACCCCCAACATACGGCGAGCCAAACTCACCATACCTTCGATTTGACAAGCATCCCCTGTCAACACTACACCATGGTATAAACCATGAATTGCACCGCTGTTTTCGAGCTCATCGCGAATCTGGCTAAAGATCTCTTCATAGCGGGCAATAATAATTTCTGACAACTCAATTCGACTAATAGTTTGAGGGCCGTCAATTCCTTCTACCTGAATCATGTGATCTGGCTTCACAGCACTTAAATCAACACAACCATACAGAATTTTAATACGTTCAGCTTCTTCTGTCGTAGTTTGCAATACAGCAGCAATATCACGCGTAACGTGTTCACCACCGCGTTGCAATGTACGTGCCAGAGCCAAACGTCCATCTAAATAAACCGCAAGATTGGTAATGCCTGCGCCAATATCGACAAGACAAACACCATACTCTTTTTCATCTTTAAGCAAGCTTGCCTCAGCGGTTGCCAGACAAGATACCACCATTTTTTCAACCCCGATATTTGCACCTTTCATGGCGCGATCAAGGTTTTGCATAGTCGCAATCGGCATCATCATTAACTGATAATGTCCGGTCATACTATGGGCAGTCATGTTAATTGGATTCTGCACCCATTCAGCAGAATCACCTAATTCAAAGCCTAGCGGTACTGCACTTGCTAAATAGTAATCAGAAGTCACATGACTTGCTTTTGCCAATTCTAACGCGCGCACGACTTCATTTGTTGTAATAACATGTGCTGGATTAGCAACTGGTGTGCGACCAGAGGCATAAAAACTTTGCAACTCGGTACTCGGAATCGATACCCATGCGCTATGAATGCGACATTCGGCCATATTTTCCGCTTCAGCGACAGCATTTTTAATCGCAGCGATAACTTTATCGAGGCTTACGATTTTTCCTTTATTCATGCCACGATTGCGAGCAGTTGCCATACCGATAACTTGAATGTTATCCGGCGCATGAATTTTTCCAATCAAAACTGAAACTTTATGCGTCCCAATGTCAATCGCAACAACTGAGGGAACAGCTTCATTCATCACTCATACCATTTCTTTGTTGTTTAATACCAGGCAAATTGCCTATTTTAAAGCCACGTATTATGGCTTTGCTTTTGTTCCACCTGCAATGCTTGTGTCATCAATCGTTACAACAAACTGACCATTCACAATTTTAGGTGGCGTTGCGTTCTTCCATTGAATAGATAATCCATTACGATATCGCAAATCAATGGCTGAGATTTTCGACCACACCGGTTTTAAGTCAGATTGTGCCAGATGGCTTAAACGTTGCAACTTATTCATTGTTTGATCTTGGTCAACAATAATTCGTAAACCTGAGTCAAACTGCATAAACCAAGTCATTCGCTCTGTCAGATATAACTCTTTTAGACGCAAATTGGCAGGGTGGAATAATTGATTGATTTCATTATAGCGTCGCATCATCATTTTCGACTGGCTTACCGGACCATGGAGTAACGGAAGCTCAGGATGAATAGTCGGCTCTGCCTCACTGAATACATCGCCTCCATCGCTTAACAAGCGACCTGTTCCCCAACGGGCGATGGCATGTCGAGGCATGACACGAACACGAATACCATTGGGCCAAGCACGAGAAACGACAACTCGGTCTACCCACGAAATTTCTAATGTTTTATCTCGAATCTGTTCTAAATCAGATGTGAAATAATTCGCTTTTATAATTGGAGCAACATGCTGCATCACTTGTTGTGTTTCAACTGAAGACGTCGATCCCACAACTTCTAGCTTTGCAACTGTTGCATCTGTAATAACTTTATATAGCCCATAAATTCCGACTGCCAGCACTACAAAAGCAATAACCAACAGCACCCAACCACCAGCATTTGCAAGCTTCTGCTTACGTGTAGGTGGTTTATCATGAATAGAGGTGATGGCCGCACGTTTACGGCGCATGGAAGCCGGAAGTTGTGCCATATTTAAGCCGTACCTTCCAATGTTTGCTCAAGAATGGCAACACACAATTCATCAAAACTATAGCCAACAGCTTTCGCAGCTTTTGGAACTAAAGAGTGGCTGGTCATACCTGGCACTGTGTTTACTTCTAAAAGCCAGAAATTACCCTGCTCATCCTGCATCGCATCAATACGGCCCCAGCTTTCTGCACCAACTGCCTGAAAAGCACGTAAGCACAATGCTTGTAGGTTCTTCTCTTCTGTCTCACTTAGACCGCAAGGAATACCATACTCAACATCATTACGTTGATATTTCGCTTCGTAGTCGTAGAAAGCAACATCTGCTGGTGGTTGTAAACGAATAACCGGTAAAGGCTGACCATTTAGGAATGAGATTGTGAATTCACGACCTGTGATCCACTTCTCGGCCATCACAACAGCATCGTGCTGAGTTGCTTTTTCAATTGCAGCTGTAAAATCTTCTGCTTTTTCAACCTTACTCATGCCGACACTTGAGCCTTCATGTACAGGTTTGATAATCACAGGTAAGCCTAACTCAGCAATCACCGCATCTAAATCTGTTTCTTTAGTAATAATGCGATATGGCGCTGTAGGTAAATCGCTACCTTGCCAGATTTGCTTGGTTTTGACTTTATCCATGCCAATCGCAGAACCTTGTACACCTGTTCCTGTATAAGGCAGATTTAACCATTCAAGTACGCCTTGAATCTGGCCATCTTCACCACCACGACCATGCAATACAATAAATGCACGATCATAATTTACAAGTTCAGTCACACTGCGGTCTTGCGGATCAAATGCTTCAGCCTGAACACCTGAACGCAATAAAGCATCCAGAACTGCCTGACCACTATCTAAAGACACAGCACGCTCAGCCGATTTCCCACCAAATAGCACGGCAACTTTGCCGAATTTTGTAGCATTTGACACGTTTAAATCCTTAACCCGATAATTCAATATTTTTGTTTATTTCACATACAAATGGTGTTGTGCAAGTTCTACAGAAATTGCTCCCACGTTACCCGCACCTTGCGTTAATAACAAGTCATTTGGTTGTAACACATTTTGCATGATGTTTTGCAAATTACCTTCAACCGGATCAACCAAAATCGGTTCAACCTGTCCACGTAAACGAATACTACGCGCTAGAGTACGACTGTCTGCACCTACAATAGGCTTTTCACCGGCAGGATAAACTTCCAATAATAATAATTGATCGACCTGAGAAAGCACTTCAATAAAGTCATCAAAACAATCGCGGGTACGAGAGTAACGGTGTGGCTGGAATAACATCACCAAACGACGATCCGGATGGCTCTGACGAGCAGCTTTAATAGTTGCTTCTACTTCTTTCGGATGGTGTCCGTAGTCATCAACTAACTTAACGTTACCGTCGGCAAGTTCGAATTCACCTTGTACTTGGAAGCGACGACCAACACCACTGAAGCCTGCTAAAGCACGGCTAATTGCGTCATCAGAAACACCTTCATCAGTCGCAACACCAATCGCAGCCAAAGCATTCAAAATATTATGCATGCCTGGTTGATTAATTGTTAAACGTAGCGGCTCACGACCTTTACGTAACACAGTAAAGTGTGAACGCATACCATCTTGTTCAACATCAATTGCGCGAATGTCGTTGTCTTCGTTAAAACCATAAGTAATGACTGGACGTCCTACACGCGGCATAATTTCACGAATGTTGGCATCATCACCACAAACGACAGCCAAACCATAAAATGGTAGGTTATGAAGGAACTGTACGAACGTATCTTTTAATTTATCAAAGCTACCTTCATAGGTATCCATATGGTCAGCATCAATGTTCGTTACAATCGCTGCCATTGGTTGCAAATAAAGGAAAGATGCATCTGATTCATCAGCTTCCGCTACGATGAAACGGCTTTCACCTAATGCAGCATTTACACCTGTACTGTTAAGTAAACCACCAATCACATAAGTTGGATCAAGGTTTTCTTCAGCCAACATAGTCGTTAAAAGACTAGTCGTTGTCGTTTTACCATGTGTACCCGCTACAGCAATACCATGACGGTAACGCATAAGCTCACCTAGCATCTCTGCGCGGCGTACGATTGGAGTACGTTGCTCAATGGCTGCTTTAATTTCCGGATTTTCTGGATCAATCGCTGTAGAAACTACAAGCACATTGGCATTTTTAATATTTTCCGCTTGATGGCCAATATAAACCTTGATGCCATTTTGCTCTAATTGTTCTGTAGTTTTAGATGCTTTAATGTCTGAACCGGAAATTTTATAACCTTGGTTACCCAATACCTCTGCAATGCCACACATCCCAGCACCGCCGATCCCCACAAAATGAATGTGTTTGATACGGCGCATTTCAGGCACTTTAATCAGTTTTTTTGCTTGGTTCGCAGCTGTTGATGGAGACATAGTAAATCCGATTACATTTTTTGGATAAGATCAACCACATGCTGAGTCGCATTTGGTTGGGCATGTTGACGCGCTTTCACTGCCATTTCTGTAAGTAACTGGCGGTTCATCAGCGAAGTGAACAATTCATTTAGAACATCTGGTGTCATAGTCGATTGCTGACAAATTTTTGCAGCACCGAAATCCGCCAGAAATTTGGCATTTGCAGTTTGATGGTCATCAACTGCTATAGGAAGTGGCACAAAAACTGCGGCCACACCTGCTGTTGCAACTTCTGTTACCGTGAGTGCTCCAGCTCGGCAAATAATTAAATCTGCCTCACTATAAGCCTTTGCCATATCTTCAATAAACGGTAAAACGTGTACGGTTAAATTAGCTGGAGCATCTGCATAAAGTGCTTGAGTTGCCTCAACTTGTTGCTGACCGCACTGGTGAAAAATATTAAGTGGAACTTGTAATTGTTTTAATGCTGGAGGTAAGCGTTCGTTGAGTGCTTTGGCACCTAAAGAACCACCAACAATTAGAATATTTAGAGGCTGCCCTGCTTGCGCACGCTCATCATAACGCCACTTTGGGCTTAAAATATCTGTGATTTCATGACGAACAGGATTTCCTGTTGTAACGACTTTTCCACCCGCAGGAAATGTATTTGGAAATGCTTCACACACGACTTTAGCAACACGAGATAACTGCGCATTGGTAAAACCAGCAACCGCATTTTGCTCATGAATAAGTACAGGAATACCTAACAAACGTGCTGCCAAACCACCCGGTCCCGCAACATAACCGCCAAAGCCTGCAACTGCATCAACTTTAAGCTGTTTCATATAACGCATTGCGCTTAAAGTGGCTTTTAAAATTTTAAAAGGTGCAGCAATTTTACGGACTAATCCATTGCCACGAACACCTTGAATATCAATTTGATATATTGGAATATTTTGATCTTTTAATAATCGGTTTTCCATACCTGTTGGCGTGGCTAACCATGAAACCTGACAACCTTGTTGTTGAAGTTTTTTGGCTACGGCGAGGGCTGGAAAAACATGTCCACCTGTACCGGCAGCCATCATCATGACATGTTTAGGTTTGCTTTGCTGTGAATCGGTCACGGTCTAATTCTTCAACTCAAAAAACAATGGAAATTGTCATCTATTTTTGTAGCCGTTTATTTTAATCCTAAAGCTTCATTAACGAAAAGCTAATTTCACTCGTTTATAACAGAAAGATGTGCTTTTTTGAAAATATGCCTACAAAGCTGTGGTGTATTTAGTATTGTTATTTTATTAATTCATATATTTTCAGGTGATTTCCCATAAATACCGCGGAAAACCACCTGAAATAAATAATTAAGCTGAACGTCCAGCTTCTAATACATCAAATAGATCATCTGCAATTGATGTACCAAATTGAGCATCAATTTCACGAATACACGTTGGGCTAGTGACATTAATTTCAGTGACATAATTACCAATCACATCTAAGCCCACAAAAATCAAACCTTTTTCGCGTAGGAAAGGGCCAATTTTAGCTGCAATCAACTTGTCATTTTCAGTAAGGGGACGCGCTTGGCCTAAACCACCTGCCGCTAAGTTGCCGCGTACTTCACCATTTTGTGGAATACGAGCTAGACAGTAAGGAATAGGTTCACCATTCACCATTAAAATACGCTTATCCCCTTCTACAATTTCAGGAATATAGCGCTGAGCCATAATTGGACGGTTGCCTAGCTCTGTAAGCATTTCTAAGGTAGAACCAATATTTACACCGTCTTGGTATAAACGGAAAATCCCCATACCGCCCATACCATCAAGCGGCTTAACAATCACATCACCATGTTCTTTAATAAATTCACGAATTAAACTTTGCTGTGATGTCACAAGTGTAGGCACTTGTAGCTCTGGAAATTGCGTTGCAAAAAGTTTTTCGTTGCAATCACGTAATGATTGAGGCTTATTAATAATCCATGAACCTTCACGTTCAGCTTGTTCAAGCACGTAAGTCGTGTAGACAAAATTCATGTCAAATGGCGGATCTTTACGCATGAGTACTACATCATAAGCCGCGATCGATTCTTTTTTCTTTTCGCCTAACTCATAGTAATGATTGTAATCTTCAAAAACTTTTAACGGTGAAATTAGACCGTAAGCCTTACCTTGATCGATATATAAATCTTGCTGTAATGCATAACCTAATTCATGTCCACGACGGCTCGCCGCCCACAACATTGCCATGGTTGAATCCTTTTTAAGGTTTACGGTTTCAATCGGATCCATGACGACAAGTACACGCATGCTCAAGCTCTTCTTAAAATTTAAATTAACATGAGTATAGCTGAGATTTTTCACTGGTTTTTCTTAATTTCAGTAAAACCTTACCTGTTATTTCTTGATCTGGAATTTAAGTAAATTCAGTTAAACTATGACCATAAAACATTATATTTAAAGGCTAAACATGAAACTTTATCGCTATTTAACTGGCCCTGATGACTCTGCTTTTTGTGCACGAGTGACTAAAGCACTCAATCATGGTTGGGAATTATATGAAGCACCAACCATGACCTTTAATGGAACGCATGTCATTGTTGGACAAGCAATTTGCAAAACAATTGACGAGAATTATGATCCAGAAATGGATATTTTAGATGTTCTGAAAAATAATGCTTAATCCCAAAGAGGAGTTTTTATTGGTAAAAGCCCCTCTCCAAAACTCAATTAACAAGAAAAACTAATAAGTTAATTCACATAGCTTGCTTAATTTACTCATTACATTCCTAAAAAATAGTTATTAAAAAATAAATATGTCATTTTTTGAAGCAATAGTTCTTTTATTCTAAACAATTAAATGATTATAATTATCATTTATACTTTTATTTTTGTTAATTGATTTTATTTTTATGTTAAGAATTTCTATATCATCTCCCCAAATTAAGCGTCTTTTCCCGCTGAGCTTACTCAGTCTAATGATCTTGAATATTCAAGGTGCCTATGCAGAAGACTTGATTGACTCATCATCGAAAGTGGCAGCTACCATGCCCACCATAAAAATTGAGGCCATGAGTGAACTCGACCCAATTAAAAGTTATATCGACTATGACAAAGCCAATGTCACACGCAACGGTTTAGACAAAAAAGATATTCCTCAAACCGTTGATACGATTGATGTTCAGAAATATAAAATTTATGGATCGAATGATTTAAGCGTTATGCTACAAGGCACCCCTGGGGTATCAACCAGTTACGATATGCGCGGTGATGGCATCACGATTCGTGGTTTTGGTGCCGATACAGGTGATATTTACCGTGATGGCATACGTGAAAGCGGACAAGTACGTCGTAGTACAGCAAATATCGAACGTATTGAAATTTTAAAAGGCCCCGCTTCTGTTTTATATGGTCGTAGCGCTGGTGGTGGGGTTGTGAATATGGTGAGTAAATTCGCCAACTTTGACTCTAAAAGTTCAGTTGGTGCGTACGCAGGTTCTTACGACAACTACGGAACAACGGCTGACATCAACCAAGTCATTAATGACAATTTAGCAATACGTTTGACTGGAGAATATGGCGAGTCAGGCAGCTTCCGCTCTGGCATTGAAAATAAAATTGAAATGTTTTCACCAAGTTTCACTTATAAAAATGATGATGGAACTCTCACTTGGACTACACAATATACCTATGACAAATTAGGTCGTGTGCCTGATCGTGGTCCAGCATATGAAAACTTGCCTGCGGGAACTTCAATTAAAATGGGATTTGCCCAAGACGGCGATTATGTTGATGATATTTTGCAAGTGGTTCGCACCGATGTGAATTATCAATATGCGCCTGATTGGAACTTTCACTGGGCAGCAAGTTACCGACAAGCAGAACAGAACTTTGACCACTTTTATTTTGGAACTTATTGTGGTTTAGATGGGAAAAACTCAAAGAACGAGGCCTGTACAAAAAAAGGTTACATCGACCAAATTTATTACTGGCAACAAACCAACAATAAAACAACGACAAATACATTTGATATTAAGGGCAAGTTCAAAACAGGCCAGCTTGAACACCAAATCATGATGGGTACAGACTGGACATATGAACAACGAGAGCCACGCTTAGCAAATGAAGCTCAGAACGGTTCTATTTACGGCTACGTTAATCCATTCACAGGCGAACGTGAATATAGCCGTGGCAATGGCCCATTAAAGATGAGACAGCATAACTATAATGAAGGCACAACTTACGGCGTATTTATTCAAGATTTAATTGGTCTAAATGACCAACTTAAACTGATGATGGGTGTCCGCTACGATTACTTCGATTTTTCAACCACCAACAAGTTAACTAATGAACACCGTAATGTAAAAGATGGCAGCTTTAGTCCAAATGTGGGTTTGGTATGGCAACCGCTTCCTGAACATAGCTTTTATACGTCTTACTCTAAGAGCTTTGCACCATTTGGCGGACAAATGGGTGTTAACCAAGTCACTGGAAGCACCGATGTCACAAAAATGGATAAAGAGCCTCAATATAATGAGCAATACGAAGTTGGGGTAAAAAGCGAATGGTTAGATAGTCGTTTAAATACTCAATTTTCGGTCTTTGATATTCGTAAAAATAATATCCGCTATAAACCAAATCCTAATGAGCAACCAGATGTATGGGCAACTGCCGGACAACATCAATCTCGTGGTCTTGAATTTAGCTTTATTGGTCGCGTACTTGATAATGTCTTTGTTCGCGGTGGTTATGGCTACACAGATGCAAAAGTAAAAGAAGATAAACAAAAGCCTGAACAAGAAGGCAACTATTTAGCCAACACATCTAAAAATACGGGTAATTTATTTGTTCGTTATTTACCAACTGAACAGTGGTATACCGAGGTGGGTGTAACCTATGTAGGTTCGTATTATCCAAATCTTAATAATCAAGTAAAAATGGAAGGCTTTAACCGTGTCGATGCGGCAATTGGCTATAGTGCAGATCCATGGAATGTCACACTTGCGGTGAATAATCTAACTAATAAAGAATACTGGCGTTCAGACAGCATGCCAGGCACACCACGTAATGTGTTATTGCGTTTGAATTATCAGTTTTAAGTAAATATTAAAAAGGCATACTTCTATTTAGAGGTATGCCTTTTTCTTTTTTAGATACCGTATTTTTCGCGATAAGCTTGCATATTTGCTAGGGCTTCTTTTTCGCCTTTCGCTTCTAAATAATCCATTAAATCTTTCATGGTAATCAGTGCGTGCACAGGAATTTCTAATTCTTTTTGAACTTCTTGAATTGCAGAAAGCTCACCTTGACCACGTTCTTGACGATCTAATGCCACCAAAACACCCGCAATAGTTGCGCCAGCGTTTTTCAAAATCGTTACAACTTCACGAATCGCTGTACCTGCGGTAATTACGTCGTCAATAATCCAGACTTTTTTACCTTCAACCGCAGCACCAACTAGAACACCGCCTTCACCATGATCTTTCGCTTCTTTACGGTTAAAGCCCCATGGCACACTTTTGTTATGAACTTGCGATAAAGCAACAGCAGTGGCTGCTACAAAAGGAATACCTTTGTAAGCTGGTCCAAAAATCACATCAACATTTTGGCATTGTGTTAATTTATCGGCATAGCCTTGCGCTAAAAGAGATAAAGCTTCACCATCGTTGAGTAGGCCTGCATTAAAAAAATAAGGACTCACGCGTCCAGATTTTAAAGTAAACTCACCAAATTTAAGCACACCGCGTGATAATGCGAGTTCGATAAATGCTTGCGGGTGAAATGACACAGGCGTTGTCATGAGGTGCTCCAAATTCACAATTGAGGTTAAATTTTCGCATGATACCAAAGGATCAGTATCCAAGTGATGTAAAAATTCTTCGAGTCGTTTCCATTAACGTAAATGGCTTACGTTCTTCAGTAACGAAAGGCTTACTTGAATGGTTAGAACAATCAGATGCCGATGTTGTATGCATGCAGGAAAGCCGCATTACCCATGAACAATGGACTGAAAAATTTAGACCCGAAGGATGGCATACCCATCTCTTTCCAGCAGAGCGTGCAGGTTATGCGGGGACTGCGATATATAGCCGCCTACCCTTCGTCTCTGTTAAAGATGGTTTAGGGTTTGAGCTAGCAGACAGTCAAGGCCGCTTTATTTCTGCGGAATTCGATTTAGGTTTGTCACATCCGGTACATATTGCATCATTATACTTACCTTCAGGCTCAAGTGGTGAAGAAGCGCAAGCACGTAAAGATTTATTTTTAGGTGAATACGCAAAAATCTTGAAACAATGGCGTGACGAGAATAAGTCAGTCATCATTTGTGGTGACTACAACATTGTTCATAAACGAATTGATATTAAAAACTGGTCAGGTAACCAGAAATCATCGGGTTGTTTACCACATGAGCGTGCATGGCTTGACCATATTTACGATGAGCTTGGCTATGTCGATACCTTCCGTGTAGTTCGCGCAGAAGCAGAACTTTATTCATGGTGGTCAAATCGAGGTCAAGCTCGTGCAAAAAATGTAGGATGGCGTATTGACTATCAAGCGTGTTCACCAGACTGGAAAACACGTGTAGCAAACGCATGGGTCTTTAAAGATCAATGGTTTAGCGACCACGCGCCTGTTATTATTGACTATAAAATTCAAGAGTAAGTGAACACTTGTTCACTTGCATTGTCGTTTTCGCTTACAGCATATGTCGTTTTTGAGTATTTTTCTTACACAGCTTTAACGGCATTATAGCTGCACGGCACAGGGAAGCAGTCAGGATGACGCAAAAGGATAGGACGCCGTAGGAAGATAAAATAAACTTATGATAAGTTTATTTGCAAGGATGTGACATTGGACGTTGAAATGAGACCCGCATGATCAGGATGATTAAATGCGGGTTTTCTCTTTTTAAGTCTCTTATTTTTTGCGCTAAGTTCTTTTAGTTTTAATTTCTTCTTATTAAGCTCATTATCGCTTTGTCTTATGACAATAACATGACATCTCTCTTTCGATTAATCATTAATTTTCATTTGTTTTAAAAGTATCGGTATAAAGTAGTGCTTAAAAGCTTTTTGGGTTAGGCTGTGTGCTCTCTCTTTTTGACATGGTCCGATAAAATGTTAAAAATTTATGGAATTAAAAACTGTAATTCAATGAAAAAAGCATTTGATGCTTTGCAAGCCAAAGCACTTAACTATGATTTTCACGATTATAAAAAACAAGGCATTGATGCAGATACTCTAAAGATCTGGTTAAAAGAAATTGGGCAAGATACAGTTCTCAACAAAAAAGGAACGACTTGGCGCAAGCTTTCAGAAGAAGAACAAAATCGTGCTTTAAGCAGTGAAGATAACCTTATTGAAGCACTTATTGCTCAACCAAGTTTAATTAAAAGACCGGTTTTACAAACCTCACAAGGTTTCATTGTAGGTTTTGATGAATCTACCTATCAAAACATCCAAGCATAAAAAAACGAGCCATATGGCTCGTTTTTTTATTAAAACTTTTAGTTAGCGCGAATCCATGTTTGGTTACGACCAAGTGCAGAAACGCCAATATAACCACGTAATTTAAGCTTTTTACCGCCATCGGTTAACTCACCTTTCAGTTTGTAAGTTTTACCTGATTTTGGGTCTAAAATCGTACCGTTTTCATAACTGTTACCACCTACATTTTTTAAATTATGTACAATGGTGACACCTTTAAGTGGTTTGTTTTTATACGGACCTTCACATTTTGTACAAGCGTTTTCTTCGCCCGGTGTCAAAATGTTTTGAATGGTTGCAGTTAAGGTTCCGTCCTTCTGTTCCGTAAATTTCACTACGGCTTTTGGCTTATTGGTCTGATCATCAATCGTTTTCCATACCGTTCCATTGAGTGAATCAGCCGCATTGGCAAATGCAGCCATACCAATGAGTCCTAAAGCTAAAGCAATCTTTTTCATTTTTGTAATATCCTTGGGTCTTTCAAGATTTTTAGTATTCAGAAGTCGCAAAGATATTGCAATTTTTGAATGTGACTGTTTCGTGTAACCTTGTAATCTTGCAAAATAAAATTTACAAGAAAACAAGAAACTAGCATAAAAATGGATGCTCTATGAATATATCAAATGTTTGGAAATATTATTTTACAGAAACTTTTCTTAAAACAACAATTCGCAAGCCAAGCCAGCTAAATTTGCCGGCTACCGCCTTACGTCCCGTTCTAGATCAGATGTGTCGTGCTTTCCCAAGGCAAAAAAATGTTTCTGTGCGCCCAATTCGGCTAGCAGGCATTAAAGGTGAAGAAATCAAACCACAAGATTCTGCCACTCAACTGATTTTTCACATTCACGGCGGCGCTTTTTTTCTTGGCAGTGTCAAAACACACCATGCTTTCATGACGGATTTAGCTGCTCGTACTCAAATGCAGATTATTCATGTGGACTATCCACTTGCACCAGAGCATCCTTATCCTGAGGCAACTGAAGCTCTATATGACATCTATCAATCTTTAGTAGTACAAGGTGTTCAGCCTAAAGATATTATTTTGTCAGGTGATTCATGCGGAGCAAATTTAGCGCTAGCACTTTGCTTACGTTTAAAAGAACAACCCGAGCTCATGCCAAGTGGTCTGATTTTGCTATCTCCTTTTTTGGATTTAACACTCACGAGTGAGTCGCTCAGATTTAATAAAAAACATGATGCCTTACTCTCTATTGAAGCGCTGCAAACAGGAACTCAGTACTATATAGGCAATCATATTGCAGCTGATGACCCACGTGTTTCGCCTATTTTCGATGACTTGCATGGTCTACCGCCTACTTTGGTTCAAGTCGGGTCTAAAGAAATCTTATTAGACGATGCCAAACGTTTTAGAGAGAAAGCCGAAGATGCAGGTGTTAAAGTTCAATTCAAACTTTATACAGGCATGTGGCATAACTTCCAGATGTTTAATGCATGGTTTGATGAGGCTAAACAAGCATTGGCAGATATTGCTGAATTTGCTCACGAACTTGATAAAACTTAATTTATCTATAAATGGTGTGAACAGTGAATAAAACTTTTCACATCATTTTCTTTATAAAAAGTCATCATATATAAAATGAAAATCATGTTATGTTTAAAATATAAATTATTTAAACAGTCCAATTTTAGGATGGTCCAACAAAGAGGCATCTATATTTAGGAGGCCTTACTTACTATGAAAAATCGTTTAATCACTCATCCCGTAAATAGAATAAAACAGGTGATAATCGATTTCATCTACAATAATCACATCATCAACTGGACGCCACTACAAAAAAGCGCACTGATGCTTACACTTGCCTGTGCAATGAATTTCAGTTGGATTTTATGGAAAGGCTATATTCTAATTACCCCTAGTGTCTGGCAATGGACACATTTACCTTTAGTTGAGTCGCAAATCTGGCTCAATTTATTAACCTTATTTTTATTGGCTCTTTTAATTATCCCCTGCTATCGCTACAAAAATGTTGAATGGGCTCAACGAATTATTCCTTTAGTGAGTGTGCAATTTTTTACGCTCATGCTATGCCACGATGGATATTTAATTGGCAGCATTAGCCCCGCCACTATGGTCGGTTATGTCGGCACGATTGGGGTAGGTCTGGTATTATTTGATCGAAAAATTGTTTATAGCGCTCTTGTACCTGCGACAATTATTTTAACGGTATGTACTTATTTGAGTATGAAAAGTGTTTTGCCTTACGCCCCCTTATTTAATCTGATTGCCATGCAACGTGCTCAAACCAATCCATTTTGGTTAGGAAGCATGGCTTTTTTTATTATGCCCATTTTATTGGCATGTTTTATTTTATTTGAAATATTACTCACCCAATGGCGTCAACGCGAAACTTATATTCACCGTTTAAGCCAACTTGATCCATTAACTAATGTATTAAATAGACGTAGTTTAAATACGCATTTAGAGTCGCTACACCAACAGCAATTTGATTATGCTGTGGTACTTCTTGATATCGATCATTTTAAAAAAATTAATGATATATATGGCCATCACCAAGGTGATCAGGTATTAATTGAAATCGCTCAATGTCTTTCCGAGAACTTGCGTAGTGAGGATATTATTGGTCGATTTGGTGGAGAGGAATTTATTTTATTACTTCCCCACACCGATATCATTCAAGCAGAAAAAATTGCTGAGCGTTGTCGCTGTGCTTTACAAGAATTACCTGTCTTTAGCGCCCAAAATAATCCTATTCATATTAGTGCAAGTTTTGGAATAAGCAGTTCAGCTTTTGCACAGGACCCTTATCTTGTTATTCGACAGGCTGACCAAGCTCTCTATGCGGTAAAAGCTTCAGGCCGTAATCAGGTACGTACATTTCATCAGACCGAAACTATTGATACCTTATGATTCTTTGAGCTTTGCCAAACTCGCGAGTTGTTGTAAAAGTTCTTGCTGACTAAAAGCACCCGTTAAGCGTAGAGCACGAATCTCTTTTTGCTCTGGGCTTAAAAATAGATAGGTCGGTGGTCCCAAAATATTCCATTGCTTGAGTAGCGCTTCATGTGACTGGTCATAATGACTCAAATCAAGCTTAATTAAATAGTAAGGTGCAAGAGCAGACTGAACCTCAGGTGCTTTTAAAATACGGTGCTCAATTGGTTGGCAAGCAACACACCAATCGGCATATACATCAACCACAATAGCCCGATCAGTAGGCGCTGCTGCTAAAATCTTTTGGAAGTCTGCCGCGCTAGTCGCAACATGCCACTCGGCCATGTGGTCAGAACTTTGCAAAGTTCGATTTTGAATATGTTGATATTGGTTATAGGCTACAAAAGGGGTAACGACTAACAATAAGATCACGTAGAGCCATTGTAGTTGTCCTTTTTTCCAGAAAAATTGATAAACAGCATAGGCTATAAAAGCGAGGCCCAGTACTAAACTAAGTACTTGCATGCCCCAATCTGGCAATAAAGGACGAATAAAGTAGAGGCTTAAACCCAACATCAGAAAAGCAAAAATCACTTTAATCTGATGCATCCAGTCGCCCGCTTTAGGCAAAAATTTTGCCCCTAAAATACTTGCCAACAGTAGCGGAATTCCCATTCCAAAACCTAGGCAGAATAAAAGCAATGCACCTTGCCATTGGTTTTGTGTTTGAGAAATAAATAATAAAGTTCCAGCGAGAGGTGCAGTCATACAAGGACCGACCAAGAGTGCAGAGACCACACCCATGACTCCCGCACCTACTAAAGTGCCGCCTTGTTGCATCGACTGAATACGGTCAAGTCGGTTTAACCATGTTTGCGGTAAACGAAGTTCAAATAAGCCAAATAGGTTCAGTGCAAAGACAATAAACAACAAACTAAAAGCAATTAAAGTCGCAGGCTGTTGTAACCAGCGCTGAAAATTTAAGCCTGCTGAAGAAGCAATTAAACCTAAACCTGCATAGACCAATGCCATACTACACACGAAAGTAAGTGCAATGGTCCAAGCCTTTATACCTTTATGTTCTCGAATAATTAGCGAAGTTAAAATAGGCAACATCGGTAAAGAGCATGGTGTAAATGCGAGCAACATGCCTAAACCGAGAAATAATAAAACTCCATACCAAAGCGAGTGCTCAATTAACTTAGCTGACCAGATCTGATCTTGCGCAATTTGTGGCGCAGATGGATCTAATACAGGCTCTGTACTCTGCTCTTTTTCTAAAAGCTTTGAATCTGAAGAAGCTTCTGGCTGAGTATTTGCCAAATCTAGCAATCGTTTTGGCGCTATTCCTGCTTGGTTTTGCACACCAACCAAGCCATCTGCATCAGTTTGAAACTCAATGGTTTGTGGCGGATAACAAATACGATCTTTGGCACAGCCCTGCCAAGTCACACTATAGTGCTCTGAAGGCTTTGTTTTAATTTTGAAATTAACTTGATGGTAGTAAACCTGACTTTGCCCATAATTTTCATCATATTGAGCAATCGCTTTAGGTAACTTTAAAGCTAAAGGTTGAGTACCTTGTTGTACGGTAAATTTATGCTGATAGAGATAATAATTTGGCTGAATCTGCCAAGATAAACTCGCAGTATGCGGCTCAGAAGATTCAACCGAAAATGAAAAAGCTTGTTCGGGCGAGAGCAGCTTATCCTGTGCGGAAACCAACTGGCTAAATACACAAACAGCAACTGCTAGAAAATAAAGAATTCCCTGATGAATAAGCTTTTTCATTAACATAAATTTAAATTGCTTCGATTAGAACAAGAACGCCACGCCTAAGCCACCGTTGTAGCTCTTATCTTGACCTTCTAAATCGACCCCGATACTTGCGTCAAGCTGAGTACGATTATTTACAGCGTAAACTAAACCTGTACCTAAACCGTATTCATAGTCTTGGCTTTCAGCTTTACGGTAAATGAATTCAGAATATCCAGAAAGTTTACCAGCTATCTTATAGTTGATTGCTGGAATTGCAGTCACAGCCCAATTACTGTTTTGCACTTCGTAACGCATGGTAATTGAGGTATCAATCAAGTCATCATATTTATAAGCCACTGCTGAGCTTAGGCTATAAATATCATCATGCGCAGTAAATTCATCATTACCAGTTGCAATGACAGCCTGAGCTAACACAGCCATTGATAAGTTTTCATCATCTAGATCAATTGCTTTTTTCAAACCGATGCTTACATCACCAAAGCCTGAATTGTCAGTTTTTTTGCCAGCACGTTTGGTTTGAGTCCATGCTGGACCTTGCCAACCTAATTGTAATTCTAAGCCATCAGCCAAACCTGTACGGAATAGCATATCTTCACTTACAGTTACGGTCTTTTCTTTAACGCCATCGACAGTCGACTCTGTATAAGTCGTGCTAGGTAAACCTTGTTCCCAAGCTAACTTACCCACTGGTGTAATACCTGTTCCGAAGCCTGCTCCAGGACGGTCAAAGGAAAACTCTGCTGCGAAAGTACTTCCAGCAGCAATAGTTGTAAGGGCAAAAGTTAAAATTTGTACTATTTTCATTTTAATGTCCAATCAAGTAGTTAATTCTTTTGTCATTTTAGCCCCATGACGGCGCAATAACTCTAATGTTTCACGCTCTTCTTCAAGTGATTCTGACCAATCTATTTCATCAAAATCGCAATCAAAGAACAACTGACTGATTGAAGATAAAACGGTGAGTCCTTCTTCATCACGTGAGTTTGGATCAACTTTTTCATCGAGTAAACGTTGAACAGCAGGAGCACATGCCGAGCTTGCTGCATCCCATAACGGGCCATAAAACTCTTCTGCATCCCAAAGGTGTACATTGGCTTTAGCTTGAATTAGGGCTTCAAGAATATCGAGATAAACTTGTAACGATTGTTGCTTCTCTTCTTTTGATAATGGTGTACCAGCTTCATAAGCTTCCGATACATTTTCCCACCATTTAAAAATTCCATCACAGATAATTGATACAGGTGGCCCTTGCTCTGGATCAATAAAGTTCGGATCAAGTCCGTCAGCAAGTAATTTCTGCACTTGCGCGAGTTCTAATTCTTCTATGGCTTTAATTAAAGCTTGCTGCTGGGTGGTTAACATGACCATCTCTCAAAAATATATTAGGGCTATTATGCCTAATCTCTTCTCCAGATTTTAGAGGTTGATTGCATCGCATTGCAAACCTAATGTTGTGAATAGTTTTATTTTCATCAAATATAAAAAAAGCCCCGAAGGGCTTTTTAGCATTTTCAATTAAACTTCATCATCAATGAATTCTGGTTGCCCACCTCTCGGGTGTTCTTTTTTCTCAAAAGTATGTTCGAGGCTACGTTTTAATTTTTCAATCGCGCCATGAATTGAAGCGTCAATATTTCCTGCTTTATGGTGCACTGCAACCGGTTTTAAACCTGAAGGACGCGCTTCAATCATACAGTGGATATCTTTGTCACCACCTTTGTCCCCATTTTCATCACTAAAATGAACCGAAAAATGCGTAATACGTTCGCTATGACGTTGGAATTCTTGAGTAAGTTCTGCACGTACATAAGTAATTAAACGTTCGCTGTTATGGATGTTTTTATCTGTGCGGATTTCAATATTCATAAATACCATCCTCTCTTTCTTACTGTGGATCTTTTCTATGCAAAACTTTTTTATGTTGGCATGTTTTAAGCATGCATGAACTGACTTCAATTGTACATTTTGATGGTGTAATGGTTTGTTATCTCCTGACTTAAACGTACTGGTTTTAATTTATTTTGAAGATCTTCATATCTTCAATATCAGTCCATCTATAAAAATATGCAAGCTGATTTTTTAAATATTTATGAAAAATTGAACAAAAGGAGAGCAATCGTGTCCAAATCTTATCTATCTGGAGCCGAGCTCATTGAGCAAATTCAAAAGTCTCCTTATTCACGTGATTTGATTGGTTATCACGGACAGCCTCCACAGGTGAAATGGCCTAACAATGCCAAGATTGCAGTGCAATTTGTTCTTAATTATGAAGAAGGTGGCGAAAAACATATTGAGCACGGCGATGAAGGCTCAGAACAGTTTTTATCGGAGATTATTGGTGCTGCAAGTTACCCAGCGAAACATATGTCGATGGACTCGATGTACGAATATGGTTCACGTGCTGGTTTTTGGCGCATTCATAATGAATTCCAAAAGCGCAAACTTCCAATGACCATTTTTGGAGTTGCAATGGCACTTGTCCGCAATCCTTATATTGTAGAGGCGATTAAGCAAGCTGATTATGATGTGGTTTCTCATGGTTACCGTTGGCTTCACTATCAAGATACTGATATTGAGTTAGAAAAACAGCATATAGAACAAGCTTTATCTGTTTTAGAAAACTTGTTTGGAAATAAAGTGATCGGTTGGTACACCGGACGTGATAGCCCTAATACACGTCAATTACTTGCAGAATTCCCGCAAATTCAATACGACTCTGATTATTATGGCGATGATCTGCCTTTTTGGACGCCTCTCACCAATGCTGCGGGTGCATCACGTCCTCATCTGATTATTCCGTATACTCTGGAATGTAACGATATGAAATTCTGCTCACCGGGTGGATTTAATAGTTCAGAACAATTTTTTCAATATTTAAAAGATAGTTTTGATGTGCTGTATGCAGAGGGAGAAAATGCACCAAAAATGATGTCGATTGGAATGCATTGCCGTATTTTAGGGCGCCCAGGCCGTTTTAAAGCACTACAAAAGTTTCTCGACTATATTCAAATGCACGATCGAGTCTGGATATGTAGTCGTCAAGACATTGCTGAACATTGGTATAAAAATCACATAACTAAATAATTGATTTTTTAATTTTCCAAATTCATAAGCGAATCATGAACACCTCTTGGCACTGTTATTGCTAAAACTCTGTATCACGACAACGAGTTCAGGAATAACAGTGTTTTTAGCCGAGTTTAATCAAGCCCCACCCGAACAACTCAAGACTTTGTTAAAAAACTGTGTCCACATTCCAGCATGGGCCGAGAAAATCACTGCAGGACGTCCCTATTCATCAAAAGTATCTCTTTTAGAGCATGCAGAAAATTTAAGTCAAATGTGGTCATGGCAAGACATTGAAACTGCTTTAGCAACCCACCCAAAAATTGGTGAACGACAAGCAAAAAAACAACTCAATGCAAAAGAGCAACATTTTTCAAATCAGGAACAAGCCGGCATTTCTTTAGATGAACAAACGCAACAAGCGCTGCTACAAGGCAACCTTGATTATGAACAAAAGTTTGGCTTTATTTTTTTAATTAAAGCAGCGGGCCTCAGTAGCGATGAGATTTTAAAAAAGCTACGCGAACGTTTACAACATGACTTAGCTATCGAAAAAGTAATTGTACATGAGCAACTCTCAGCGATTGCTCTATTACGTCTATCTCAGGAAATACAAGCATGATCAGCACTCATATTTTAGATACGAATTTAGGCAAACCAGCTGCACACGTAGAAGTGAAGTTGTTTCATGCAGAAACCCACGAGCTGATTGCAACCGCAACCACTAATCCAGACGGTCGAGTGGGTGATTTTGGAATAACCGACTTTGCCAAAGGTGCTTATCAACTTGAATTTGAAATTGCACCTTATTTTTCATCTCAGCAAATTAAAACTTTTTTCCCACGTGTTTGTATTCAATTTTTTGTAGAAGACGTCAATCAGCATTATCACATTCCATTACTGATCAGCCCGTTTGCTTACTCCACTTATCGCGGTAGTTAATTCAAATATAAATAGGAGAAAAATATGAATCATCAGCAAAAAAATGCGATTTCTCCAGAGCATGAATATTTAGGAATTTCCAAAAGTTTTGCCTACGGCTTACAGCATGTGCTGACCATGTATGGTGGCATTGTAGCCCCGCCACTTATTATTGGAACAGCAGCTGGCTTAAGCTCAGCACAAGTCGGAATGCTCATTGCAGCTGCCCTATTTGTCGGGGGATTGGCGACACTGATTCAAACCATTGGAACAAAATATCTAGGCGCAAAATTACCTCTGGTACAGGGTGTGTCTTTTGCAGGTGTTGCAACTATGGTCGCCATTATCACCACTGGTGGCGGCTTACCTGCTGCATATGGTGCGGTGATTGTCGCATCTCTGATTGGACTATGTCTTGCGCCTTACTTTTCAAAAATTATTCGGTTTTTCCCACCCGTTGTGACCGGATGCGTCATCACGATTATTGGACTATCTCTTTTACCCGTTGCGATTCGCTGGATGATGGGTGGTAATAACAAAGCACCTGACTGGGGTAGCGTAGAAAATATCTCTTTAGCCTTACTGACCTTAGGTATTGTGATTGTTCTAAATATGCTGCCGCAAGCAAGCATCCGACGCTTATCGATTTTGTTGGCTATTGTTGCTGGTACCACCCTCGCCTACTTTATGGGTTTTGGTGATTTTACTCAGGTCAGTTCAGGCGCATGGCTCCAATTTCCACACTTATTTGCATTTGGTTTGCCGACTTTCGAGCTTAGTGCAATCTTATCGATGTTGATTGTAACTTTGGTCATTATGACTGAAACCACAGCAGACATTATTGCTGTCGGAGACATTGTAGGAACTGAAGTCGATTCGAAACGAATCGCCAATGGCGTACGTGCTGATATGTTTTCGAGTGCTTTTGCGCCTATTTTTGGTTCGTTCATGCAAAGCGCTTTTGCCCAAAATGTTGGGTTAGTTGCAATTACTGGCATCAAAAGTCGTTTTGTCGTGGCAGCAGGTGGTGTCATTCTCATTATTTTGGGCCTACTCCCCATTATGGGTCGTTTGATTGCCGCGATTCCAATGCCCGTACTTGGTGGTGCAGGTTTGGTCTTGTTTGGGTCAGTTGCAGCAAGTGGAATTCGCACTTTGGCAAAAATAGATTATAACGATCAGAAAAATTTGATTATTGTCGCGACTGCTTTATCAGCAGGAATGATCCCAATTATTAACCATGAGTTTTATGCTCATTTTCCAGTTTGGGTACAAACTTTGTTTCATTCGGGCATTAGTTCAACATGTATCTTTGCTATCTTGTTGAATTTATTATTTAATCATTTACCCTCATTTCGCAGCTCGCGTACCCCACATTTAAGCCAAACAATAAACACAAGAAATACTCATTAAAGATTTAGTTTTTAGCGCCCCACTTCGGTGGGCTTTTTTTTAACCGTTGATCAAATTTGGCTTCATTTTTGCTTAAGACCCTGTATCCTTAGCGTGCTTTATTTGGGGGGAGATCATTTAAATGCAATTAAAGCAACTTGCGGCGACTTGTGCCTTGTTATCTGCAACTGCCATGGTTCAGGCAAAACCAATCTGGCAAGATTTTAGTGTAACTGGACTTTATGGTGAAAACTATGAAGTTGTAGATGACAAAGAAACTACGATTACTTTGGAATATGCTGCGAAAGTTAAATACGCTGATGTATTTTTCTTCATGGACCGCATGCGCGGTGAAAATGACCACAAGAGTACTTACTTTGAGTTATCACCACGTTTAAGCTTAGGCGAAGTGTCTGGTAAAAAACTGGCGTATGGTCCAATTAAAGATGTGTTAATTAGTACCACTTGGGAAAGTAACAGTGAAAACGGCAATAACTTCGACAACTTCCTTTATGGTTTTGCAGTTGACTTAGATATCCCATATTTCCAATATGCGAATTTAAACTTCTACCGCGCGAATAATGAGAAAACTGACGACGATTATCAAATGACATTCGTTTACGGCGTTCCATTAAAATTAGGATCTGAAGATTTCTTGGTAGATGGTTTCCTTGACTGGTCAACTGCTGAAGGCGACCATGCCAGCGAGTTGAACTGGACAACACAATGGAAATGGAATGTAGGTAAACACATTTCTCCTGACACACGCCTATACCTCGGTATTGAGCACTCTGTGTGGAATAACAAATTCGGTATTAAAGGTGCAGACGAAAATAACGTCAGCGCATTGGTTAAATACCACTTCTAAAATTATGATTTAGAAGATAAAACAGCAAGGGTAATTCCTTGCTGTTTTTGTTTTAATCGAGTGGATTACCCACAATATTGCTAATAATCCCCTGCATAATATGTCCACCTTGTTCACGGCGTAATTCTGCATACCATGCTTGTGTAACGCTTTCATCTTTCATATGGGTCACATCACAGCGTTTACGCGCACGAAGTACCAACTCATTTGCACGTTCATTACGCTTGTTTTGATAGCGACGTAAAGCATCTTCGACACCTAAAGTGTTAATTTGCAGAGAACGCGCTAAATAAATCGCATCTTCCATTGCTTGGCAACCGCCTTGACCAATATCAGGTGTCGTGCTGTGTGCAGCATCACCTAAAATCACTACACGACCTTTATAAAACTGAGTAAACGGTTCAATGTCATGGATTTCTACCCGATTGGTTTTTTGCGGGTCTAGGCGCTCAATGAGTTGCTGTACTGGCAAACACCAATCCGCAAAATATTGTTTTAAAAGTTTTTTATAGTCATCTCGATTATTATCTAATCCTGCTGGCAAAGGCACATCTAAAAAGAAATAGAACTTACCATCTGCAACTGGCATTAAAGAAGCTCGCTTGCCTTCCCCCACATAAGTCGTCCATTGCTGAGCTGGGGCTAAATCTTCAGATATTTCAACCAAGCCATTCCAGTTCACATAACCCGCATAACGGCGCTGTACTTGTTGGCCTAACACATAGGTCCGTGTAAGTGAGTGGGTACCGTCAGCCCCAATTAATAGATCAGCCTGCGTTGAGCTGCCATCTGCAAAATGGACCTCAACATAATCAGCCTTGTCTTCAAGGCTAACCATTTTTTTGCCTAAATAAATCTGATCTCTGCCAAATTCATCCATCAGCATATTTTGTAAATCGGCACGTGCAACTGGATAAGGTCTTTGGCCTACTTCTTCAATTAATGGTAGTAAACTGAATTGTGTCATCACATCTCCAGTTAAACCATCCACATAGGCCAAATCATCCATTTGTCCACCAAGTTTGGCGATTTTGTCAGTTAATCCCAGATAATTTAGACATTTCACACCATTTGACCACAGCGAAATTGCAGCGCCAACTGGAAGAATCTTTTCAGTTTGCTCAAAAATACGAACTTGGTGACCAAATTTTTTTAATGCAATGCCTGTGGTTAGACCTCCCATTCCCGCACCAATAATCACCACATTCATAACACGCTCCTATAGATATTCACCTATAGAGTGCTTATGCTAAAAACATGCCATCCTTCAAAATTTATTTAGCTTTTCCACAAAACTGGCATGCACCATGCTTATATATTTACGTGTAAAACTCGTCTCAGCACGCTCCGTGTTGGCGCAGTTTTAAATGAAAAATCATGTTTTTAACAAGAAATACGGATAATCCACTATGGCAACATTGCACGCTCCAGCATTTGAACTTCCTGAAATTTTGAATACGAAAACCAATTTGGCAGATGCCCGAATTGGTGCACAAGTCATTGAGTGTTCAGATGATTTCTTTGCAGAAGCAAAGCGTATGCTGCAATTTGATGCACCTATTTTTGTTGAAGATAAATTTGATGATAACGGCAAATGGATGGACGGTTGGGAAACGCGTCGTAAACGTCATGCGGGCTATGACTGGTGCATCGTAAAACTAGGTGTAAGTGGAAAAATCAGTGCACTTGATATTGATACCAGCTTTTTTACAGGAAATTATCCAGCATCTGCATCATTAGAAGCTTGTTATGCACCAAATGGTGACCTTACAGGGGCAAAATGGGAGAGCCTTTTAGGAAATACGGAACTCGGCCCAAGCCAGCATCATATTTTTATGGTCAATAATGATGCACTTTTCACTCATATACGCCTCAATATTTTCCCAGATGGTGGTATTGCCCGTTTACGTGTCTATGGAGACGTTCATATTCAGGTGACTGATGGTGAGCAAACGCTTGATTTATTGGCCCTAGAAAATGGTGGTCGCGTAATTGCCTATAGTGATGCGCATTTTGGACATCCACGTAATTTGATTAACCCCGGTCGTGGCATCAACATGGGCGATGGATGGGAAACTAAACGCCGCCGAGCTCCGGGTTATGACTGGTGTATTCTTGCGTTGGGTAAAAGCGGAAAAATTGAGAAGCTTGAAATTGATACGGCTCACTTTAAAGGGAATTTCCCTGCCCAAGTATCTATTCAAGCGGTTTACCTTGAAAATGCTACCGATGCACAGCTGATTCCACAAAGTATGTTCTGGTCTTATTTACTTGAAGCTCAACCGATGCAAATGGACCATATTCATGAATATGTGAATGAGATTTTACAGCATGAAAAAATCTCTCATATTCGCATTAACATGATTCCAGACGGTGGTATTAGTCGTGTTCGTTTATGGGGAAAAATTGCCAAGTCATGATCATGAAGAATGTTCAAATTCAGCCCTTAACAATTGAAAACTTTCAGCCCTTCGGAGAGGTCATCTGTTGCGACGGGCATGACTTTTTTCATATTAACGATGCCCACACCGAGCGCTACCATGCGCTCGTTGAAACTGAAATTGAAGGGGAAGCAAAGGCAGGAATTAGTATTTTCCGTAATATTAAGGCCAGTGTGCTACCTCTGGAAATTTCAATGCTAGAGCGCCATCCCAAGGGGTCTCAGGCATTTATTCCATTACAGCAACAAAAGTTTTTAATTATTGTCGCGCCCGCTTTAGACGAGAATACTCCCGACATTTCAAAGCTATGTGCATTTGTTTCAAATGGGAAGCAAAGTATCAATTATCGGGCAGGCACATGGCATCATCCTTTGCTTACCTTTGAGGCACCAAGTGATTTTGCAGTGGTAGATCGAATTGGAGGTGGAGCGAATTGTGATGTTTTTCAATTTCCACAGACTATAAAAATTACGACCTAAATTAAAATATACAGATCTGTATATTTTTTAATTTTATGGCAAAAACCGTTGTGGTGATTTCCAATAACTTAGTTTTACATAAAAAAATCCCCGCCTATTGAGCGGGGATTTTTTAATTCTATTTTAAACAGTGATATCAGCTAGGTTACCCTTCTGCTCAAGCCACTGCTTACGATCTGCTGAACGTTTTTTAGCAAGCAATTTATCAAGTAAACCAGCTGTAAAATGAGCATCATCTAGATCGAGCTGAACTAAACGACGCGTGTTTGGATCCATGGTCGTTTCACGTAGCTGAATCGCGTTCATCTCACCCAATCCTTTGAATCGGGTAATTTGCGGATTACGATTGCCTTTTACATTCTTCAAGATGACTTCAAGCTCATCTTCATCAAGTGCGTAATGGACATCTTTACCAATATCAATACGGAACAATGGTGGCATCGCCACATACAAATGACCTTCTTCAACCAATGTTGGAAAGTGTTTAACGAATAAAGCACAAAGCAACGTCGCAATGTGTAAACCGTCCGAGTCCGCATCGGCCAAAATACAGATTTTGCCATAACGCAGCTCTGATAAATCATCACTGCCAGGGTCTACACCAATGGCAATCGCAATATCGTGAACCTCTTGAGAAGCCAAAACCTCATCAGAAGAAACTTCCCATGTGTTTAAGATTTTTCCACGAATTGGCATGATCGCCTGAAAGTTTTTATCACGCGCTTGCTTGGCACTACCACCTGCTGAGTCACCCTCGACAATGAATAACTCACTGTCTTCACGCGTTTGTCCAACACAGTCAGCCAATTTACCCGGTAAAGCAGGGCCAGAAACAATCTTTTTACGCTCAACCTTTTTCGCTGCTTTTAAACGACGACCAGCTTTAGAAATCGCCATTTCTGCCAATTGCATGGCAATTTCAGCATGTTGGTTTAGCCAGAGTGCGAAGGCATCTTTAGCAATATTTAAAACAATATTAGATGCTTCCCGACTCGAAAGACGTTCTTTGGTTTGACCTGAAAACTGCGGTTCTTGGAACTTGAGTGACAAAATATAGTTCACACCATCCCATACATCTTCTGCCGAAAGTTTGAGGTTACGTGGCAACAAGTTACGCAGCTCACAGAACTCACGTAACGCCTCAGTTACACCTGAACGTAAACCATTCACATGAGTACCGCCTTGTGCGGTTGGAATCAGGTTGACGTAACTTTCTTGAACCTGCTCACCGCCTTCTACATTCCAGCAAATCGCAAATTCACACGCCGCCCGGTCTGCCTGACCATTACTCACAAAAGCGGGATTTGGCAAAATTTCGCGGTCTTGTAATTCATCCATCAAATAATCGACGAGGCCATTTTCAAATTGCCATTCGATTTTTTCATCGTTAATTTGATCGATATAGATAATTTTTAAACCAGCCGCTAAAACAGCTTTGGCTTTTAAATTGTGTTTAAGTGCTTTTAACGCAAATTTTGGACTATCAAAATATTTCGCTTCCGGCCAAAAATGTACCGTTGTACCTGTCGCGCGCTTTGGAGCCTTACCTTCGAGAACAGCTAAAGGTGCTACGGGTTCACCTTGCTCAAAGGCCATTTGATATAGGTTACCCTGACGTTGAACTTCGACCTCAACACGTGTTGATAAAGCGTTTACAACTGAAATCCCCACACCATGCAAACCACCTGAAAACTGGTAGTTATCGGTACTGAATTTACCACCCGCATGGAGCTTGGTCAGAATGATTTCGATACCACTTTGGCCATATTCAGGATGAATATCCACTGGCATACCACGGCCGTTATCTTCAACAGACAATGAACCATCTTTATAAACAGTGACACAGATTTTGTCGGCATGACCAGCTAATGCTTCATCAACAGCATTATCAATAACTTCTTGGGCTAAATGGTTAGGTCGAGTCGTATCGGTATACATCCCTGGACGACGACGAACAGGGTCTAAACCAGAAAGGACTTCAAGCGATTGAGCCGTATATTGTGTCACGTTGTACGTTTTCCTTATTTGATGGTGTGCGCAAAGAATTCGATCACTAACGGTAATTTTTCTTCAAAATCTTCCATAGCATGATTGCCATGAGCATCCGTCAAAATCAATGAGGATGGCGTTGCAGCACTATAATAGCGTTGTGCTTGACGATAATCCAAAATTTCGTCGCCTTGTTGCAACAAGACGAGTATTTTGTCAGCATTTTCAGGTTGTTTCAGTTCCAGTTGTTGTAATTGTCGCAACTGAATATGGTCAATTGACCATTGATCATTCACCACATAAGGCATGCTTTCAACTTGGAAGAGCTCATCAAACAACTTCCATGGTTGCATAGCAGGATTAATCAGTACAGCCGGAATATTATATTTCGCGACAAAATATGTCGCAAAAAACCCGCCGAGACTACTACCAACTAAAGCCACGTCTTGCAACGATTCAATCAGCGCTGAAACTTGCTCTACCACTAGATTAGGAGATCTGTTTAGGTCTGGCAAATGCACATTTATGCCTAATTCGCTACAATACTGCTTAAGGCTTAGCCCTTTAATTGAAAGAGCGCTACTATTAAAGCCATGGAGGTAGATAATATTCATATATTTCCCTCTAAATTGAGAATAAACTCACATTTTTGTTCTCGGTTTGTATATAAAAACACTATTGTCAGACAAGAAAAACCACTCAACTAACCATTCATCAGTATTTTAAAAACATGTGTTATTTAAACTACTAAGATGGAAACGTTTACTGCCGTTGATAAAAAGTACAGCTTAAAACGTCGGTTATAACGTATATGGGGAAAAGATATGCCGAGCTTAACACCACTACATGAAACTTATTGTAAATGGGATCGTACGCCACCGAGTCAGGCAGACGTACTAGAAGGTTTAGCTCAACTGTTCAGTACCAGCTTAAATGGTGTACATGAATTAATACAAGTTATTAATATTGAAGTATTAAAAAATGCTTTTGGTGTAAGCACACAAAATGCTAAAAACTTTCAAAAACGACCATTTGTGCAAAAGGCATATCAATTTTCTTATGGCGCTTTACAAAAATATGGTAGCCACTTTTTAGCGCCAAGTTTACGTCACATTATTGAAAAATATCCCACACTTCACGAAAAACCCCTCACCCCGAGCTTACATTTTTTAGTCGGAATTTTGAATGGGATTTTTGGGGATTACCTACTTAAACAACATAGTCCACTCGCTTTACCAATGGTGCTATACGATCACTACGGTGCAATACAACAAGGGGAACTTGCAGGTCGTATTGTGATTTTGGCTCATGGTTTATGTATGAATCATCTGAGTTGGTCAAATGCACATTATGGCGGTATTGGGGAGCGTCTGTTAGCACAGCGCGACCATAACACGATGCTGTATTTAAACTACAATACAGGTCGACGTATTTCAGCCAATGGGCGCAGTTTTTCAAATTTATTAGAAGATTTGGTACAACGTAATCCAAGAATTACCAGTATTGATATCATTGGCCATAGTATGGGCGGGCTAGTCTCTCGTAGTGCCTTGTTTTATGGCAAACAAAATATGTATCAATGGATTCATATGGTCGAGAATTTGGTATGTATTGGCTCTCCACATCATGGTGCAGTACTTGAGCGTTTTGGCTTTACCATACAAGATAAGCTCGGGGCTTTCCCATTTGTTGGGTTACTGGGTCAGTTAGTTAATATTCGTAGTAATGGGATTTTAGACTTACGCCACGGTAGTGTTCGTGATGACGACTGGGAATATATGGATGCCCGAATTGGCATGATGGATGATAACCGTGCCCCAGCTCCGTTACCTTCCCATATCAATACCTTTTTAGTAGCAGGAACACTCGAGTTTGAAAAGGTGCGTAATAAAGCGCTTACCGTGATTGGCGATTACTTGGTGAGTGTGAAAAGCGCGCTAGGTGAGCATCCAAATCCACGTTTCCAGCTGAAAGTCCCAGATTCGCACAAAGCCGTGTTTTATGGCTTAAATCACTTTGAAATTCAGTATCACTCAAGTGTAGCCGAGCAGATCACACGCTGGCTATACCCTCATGTGAATGATTATGTGCAAGACGGTATTCAAACCCATATTATTGATATGCCGAACTATACGCTTGAAGATTTAGAAGGAATTGTAGAGACGTAAAAAAAGCCCAACTTTTGTTGGGCTTTTTTAATTAATTAGCTTTTGTAGCAGGAAGAAAATATTTTTAAATTTCAACCTTCCAAGCTTTATTGGCAATTACTTTTCCATTTTTTATATTTAAAACAATATTGTAAGCTGCTGCACCACCATTATTAAAAGTATTTAAAATATAAATATTATTATTTAAATAATATATTTTAAAATCAGCAAGCTCGTTCTTGTCTCCATCTATACCATTTTTAGGAAAAAAGTATTGCTCTATATCATTTCTACCAATTTCTATTTTCTTATCTTTATCCTTAATTATGATTTTATCAAGTTGTAAAAAATCATTATTAGATAAAATACCATCAGCACCAAAGAATTTTTTATCATTAAAATAATTATATTCACCTTTAAAATTTTTATAAAGTTTAGGATCTAAAATAGCTTTTTTTGCATACACTTCTACTATTATATTTTTATCATTATAAATAGCTTTTTCTCTAGAATATTGAGATAGCTTAATAGAAGTATAACCACTAAAATTATTTATTCTATTTTTATAGACAAATCCAGATACACCATTGCTTGCATTAACTAAACAAAAATTATTTGTCCCTTCATCCATCACACAAGAAACAATTTCATTATTATTTAATTTGGACGTAACTTTAGAATTTAAACTTGAATTTCCTCGTACATTAACGTACCCATCCTTATCTTGAATAAAACCAAAGTCAGCATATGAAGCTACTGGACCTATCATTAGAAAAGTAAAAATTATAAACTTAAGTTGTTTCTTCATTTAGGATAAGTTCCGTTTTGAATTTATATCTTAATAAAATAGTAATATTATCTTTTAGCTAATATTACTATTATTAAATACAATCAAAGTTCCAATAATTTATAATTACTCTTCATAATCATTACAATCAATTTTCTTATTTTTTAAACTCGCATCAGTTGTGTAACCAATTTTAAAATTTAAATTTAACAAGTCTTCTTTTCTAAAAACTTTAGGGACAATATTCCAAACATTTTTTCCATTAGTGACAAAGACCAAATTAAACTCTGGGACTTTATTGTTATTGGTATCAATTTGATACTCTACAGAAAATTCATCTTTTTTCTTACCAACAATATTATATATACGTGGTTCATTTAATTTTTTATCACAAGCTTGATATATATATATCTTATTCTTTAAAATCTTAATTGCACTTTCATTACAATAACACCCACCTACTTCTAACTCTTTTATAACACCATCTTTATACTTAAATGGCTTTATTAAGTTTCCTTCTAAACTATCAAAGTCTAGGTATGATATTCTTAAATCTTTAATTTTAGAATTATTAAAATCACTCAGACATTTATAATTTTCATTATTTGCTTCTCTCCCATTAAAATTACATCTTAAATTTCTATTTTTCAACCAAGAACGTTGATTATCAACAAGATACTTAACTTCGTTTTTATTATCACTAATATAGCTTTTTATATCAGAATATGTACTATTCAGATCATGCTCACTATTTTTATATGCTGTTTTCTCATCTAACCGTTGTGGCTTATAATCTGCAGCATTTGAGCAGGCACTCAAACTAAAGACAAATAGCACACTAAGAAAATTAAAATTAATGCCTTGCATCGTACGTTCCTTTAATAAACAATTGATATTCACTATTACGTCTTTTCGTTAAACCGAGATCTGGAACTTTTTTTCCATTTACAGTTATTTTATTTATATCTAACATTTCTTTAGGCCCATCTTTATAATTACTTTCATTAATAAGCTTACATAAATTTGGGGCTTTACTAGCAATATTCCCGATATTAAATGCTAACGATACTAAAGCATCAAATTCATATTGATATAGAGGAACTTTAATAGCTTTTTTCACATAAGCCTCATGTTTCAAAACATCTTCTTCAAAATAAATTTTAGCCTGAGATATTGAGATAAAATCTTTTAAAGCCTTTTTACCTAAAGCTTTACATGATGATTGACCTACGAGATGCCCCCAGCCAACTGTACAATATCCTTTAGAATCATCGTAATAGTATGTTCCTTGCCCATCAGTAGTTAAATATTTTCCTTCCCATTCTTGAATAAATAATCTTGCATTTGCACTTGTTGTTAAAGTGTTTAGAGGTATTCTATTTCCAATTGATTTCTGAGAAGTAGTTTGAGGCAACTGTAAATCAAAACTATTTCTATATCCTTCTAACAATATTGCTAAAGGATCAGCTACATCATCACGTCTCGAATAAAGTCCATGTTCTTTTATTGTAAGATTTGACGCATCATCTAATGAAAAACCATTGCCTGTAAAATATTCAAAATGTAGCATTGAAACATTATGTGCTGTTTTTCCAGAAATAGGTATAGCAGCTGGTCCATTCTTATTTTTCATTACACCTGTTTTGCCCAATATTTGGCCTTGCTTAACGGGATCACCCACTTTTAATGTTATTGATTTTGGATCTAATTCACCATACCTAATTACAAACTCTCTACCATCATCAGTTTTATGCCTAATACTTACTTGATTAGTTTGTAGATAGAATCCTTGCGAAGCTATTACTTTACCTGGTGCTATAGCCACTACTTCAAAGCCACTTTCTGCTTTGCTGACAGGTTTACAATTACTATATAAATCTCTTCCCGCATGCTTTCTATTACCACTTCTATTTCTTCCAAAGATTGCCATTGAAGCATTAGTATCATTGAGTTTAGCTCCCCAATAATAATTTGATAGCTCTCCACCAATATCATTGATAGGTTTTACTTTAAAAGGGAAAATAATACTTGGTTTATAATTAGATATATTCTGTTTTGGATTCCCTGTATCTTGACTTTCAGCATTCATATTTTTTAATTCTGGCGCAGTACTATTAAGAATCTGATCTTTAATATGATTATAGATCTTATCTGCACTAATATCTGGCATCCAATCCGGAGCTTTCGCTAATGTGCCAAACCAATGGTCATCTTTATCATCATGATTATCCTTTTTAGCAACTCCATTATTAATGTTAGAACTATTATTTATTTTCTTTGGTTCTCCATTACTTACTTTGTTTAAAGGTAGCTTTAGTATTTGTCCTTCCGAAATCTTATTTGCATCTTTAATTTTATTTATTCTTTGAATTTCTTCAATTTTACAATTTGTATCTTTTGAAATCTTTAATAAAGTATCACCCTTTTTCACTTTATATGTTTTTCTACTATATTGACCAGTTTTCCCTTTCTCTCTCAGCTGAGTTTTTATTAAAACTGATGGACTATATAACTTGACGATAGCATGGCTTTTTTCAAGACAAACCCTACTGATAAGTTGCATCTGATTTAAAATATTTTGGAAATAAACATCAAGTACAACTCCTTTATCTCTACTTATATCAACAATCGCTCCTTTAGAATTTGTTAATCCTTCAGCAATGAGATTATTACCATTTTTTATTTGATATTTAGCATTTTTAATGGGATGCCCTAGTAAGTCTAATAAAATAAAGGTTACTAAACACTTATTTTTCATTATTTTTTACTCCTAAAGTAAAATCCTCATTATCCCATTCATCAACAATTACATCCCAAAGCTCTTGCTCTTTTCCAACTAAAACTTTTATATTAAATGGATCTTCTTTTGTAATTTTCCCAGTTCGCCCATGTTCATCTAAGGCTCCTGAGATAAATGAATTTGTTTCTTGAATAAATGCTTTATAAGTAAACTGACTAAAATCGCTCTCCCAAAATAAATCATAAACATCTAACTTATTACTATACATAGCAGTATTTGGAAGCTGTGGAACCTCATAAGAAACCTTAACCCCACTCGTAAACAAATGCTGCCCAGCTTTACTTTCAAACTTACCGCCTGTTGTTGAAAATACACCATCCGCATTAATTTTGAGCTGCGACCCACCTGCTGTTAATACAATTTCTTTTGGACTGGTAAGCTCAATTTTGTCTTCAGTAGAAATGAACTTGATGACTTTCTTGGCAATCGCTTCAATAGCATCATCTTGCGCTTGTAGTTCGAGCTTTCCTTTTGCTGCATAAGCGCGGAAACCCTTTTGTGCAGCAAACAAACTAATTTTATCTTGTGCATGCCCAATAATATTTTTCTGTGCGCTTAAATTAATTGAACCGCTGGCACTTTCAGCAATATCTTGTGAAGCTTGCAGAATAATATTTTCGGGTGTCGTTAAAGCAATGCCATTTGGCGATGCTAATAACATAAGAGCTTGTCTAAAGATTTTGCCTTGTTCTTGCTGTTTCGTATCTGCACTACTTTCTAAACCTTGGGTATAACCCTCCATAAAGCCTTGCAAAGAACTCAATGCTTTTGATGGTGATACTTCTAATTTACTGCCTTTACTAAATGTTCCACATACACTCATCATGTCAAAGTCTTTAGTCTCAACATTCCCTAAGACTTTTCCGACCTCTTTAATACTTTCAAATGGATTTTTATGAATCCGATCTTTAATGCTGGCAAGTTTTCCTTTAACAATCTCAGCGCCATGTTCTTCAACATTTTCGATGAACGCTTTTAAATTCTCTACCGCATCTTTAGCGTCGGTAAAGAAAGCATTAAATTCGTCTACAACACCTTTTGTATCGCCACCTAATGCACCCATGTCTTGAATAAAGCCACCGCAGTCTTTTAATGCGTGAATAGGGTCATTATTAATGCCTTCCTTAAATAGGTTTACCGTACTATTTAATGCCTGCCCTGTGGTTTTTAGTTCAAGGGACTGGATGAATTTGGGTAATCGATTAATCACATTCAAAGCATCAGTTTGTTGCTTAGCTGCAACTTCACTGAGCATTTTCATGCTGTCATAACCTTGTGAAAGTAAAGATTGTGCTTGTGCAGCTTCTAAATGGTCTGCAATTGCCTGCTCTTGCGCATAGGTACTAATGAGCATGCCTTTGCCTGCCCGCACAGCTCCCCAAGCATCTGTTCTAAGCTCAAAACCCTCACCACGACCTTGGCTCGTCGCTTGTTCTTTCGGGTGGCTTAAGTTACCTAAGTTCAACTGTGTCGCTGCATGGCTACTTTGTAGTTGGGTACTGATTTGCCCTGTTGTGTCATCAAAACGTAATTGGTTAAAACCACTACCGCTGATTTCCTGACTGCGAATCCCGCTTAGTTTTTTAGTCGCAGGAAGCTGCCCTTTTACATCAAACTTGGTTGGCGAACGCTGCGCTTCATGGATACGCCCCGTCACAAATGGACGATCAATATTGCCATCAAAGAAGTCTATGACAACCACTTCACCAATACGTGGTAAAAACCGTGCTCCATAACCTTCGCCAGCCCAAGGAGTCAATACATCAACCCAAGCCGAGTCAGTGTCGTTGTCATTGCTACCTGCGCCACCATCATGGCCATGATCATCACTACGGGTAAATAGAAAGCGTACTTTTATACGTCCCCATTCATCGACATGAATGGTCTCTCCCTCTGGCCCTACAACTTTCGCCCTTTGGGGGTAGGCAATTGGTCGATGCTGTTCTGGATTATATTCAGGTGCAGTTTTAATTTGACGGCGTATTAAGGTCAGCTCATTACCTTGACGCTCAATATCTTCATAACCATGTTTATCCCAACGACTTTGGGTTAACAACTGGTTAACTTGCTGATGCAAATCTTTCGGTAGGTTATTTTGGTTATAGAAATTTTTAGCAATGATGAGGAACTCTTGATCAGCCCCATCATGCTGATCAATTTCTGGATGCTCCTGTAGATTAAACCAATAACCAACTTGGCTATCACGGACACTACTATAGGCCTTAAAGTATTTGGCCTGACTTGCGTACATGTCAGTGAAGTGCTGATTTAATTTCTCTAGCTGATTACTACTTGAACCGGTAGCTTGATCTTCCCCTTTTAAGTCTTGCATCCAAGCTGGGCTCATGTGCCATGCTTGTTCAAGGCTCAAACTCGCTGAATCAAACTGCTCTGAATGTATGTGTGTAGTAATAACTGAACCTACACCTTCTTCGTGTGCCAGAGCATCGGGTTGCCAACGCTGCACATGTACCGCTGTCGGCTGCAAAGTCCGCACTGCTACAAAACCCGTAATGCTATCTTGATATTCTGTCGCACTACTGCGGTGATAACGGATGCTGCGTCGTTCTAAAGCTTGATACTGGCTATTGTCATCAATGAGTCTTAGTTTTTGAGCGTGTATTGGCGCAGTAAAATGAGGAACAAAAAGTTCGGCTTCATCAATTAGCCAGCTAATGCCTTCACTTCGCCATAAGCGTGTCAGAAAGTCATAGTCAGACTCATTGTGCTGCATGATAAATGGGCGAATATCATAACTCTGGCTTAGCCCACTAAGATCAAGACTTAAACTTGTCGCAAAAAGCTGACTTTTTTCTTGCCATTCTTTAAATAAAACTTCCGCGACTTCAATAATACTTTTATTCATAAAAACACGACTATTACGGCGCTTGTGCCATAAATTTGTCGCGTCTTTTAAGGTAAGTTTATAAAGCGTTAAAGCACCGTCACTTTGGCCATAACTGGCTTCCGTTACAATTCCTGTAGTTCGAAATAATTGTCCTGAATCAGTGACCTGATCAACAGCAACCTGTACCCCTATAAACTGCTTCAATGCAATTTGTGCACTCGTCGAAAGACAAATTAACTCAGCTTCAACTTCCCCATTTAGCTGGTGTTGGCCTTCGATACGCTGTAAAAAAACTTGGTTATTGAGTAGTTCATTAGAAAATTGCACGTGAATCGCACGTTTCTGTGCACTTAACCCTATTTTTTCCAAAACATTAAAGATATTAAAAAACATTTTTTATAATCATAAGGATATAAAACGGCTGCACTTTATAAAAAACAGACCTATCTGTCTACATCATTATTCTTTTTTTCAATTTGTTTTTTTATAGTTTGATTAATTATAAAACAATAAAAAAAGCCCAACATAATATTGAGCTTTTTTTAATCTGTTTAAACTTACTTTTTAGCAGTCTTAAACACTGGATAAAAACGGAATAACTGCCATAAACAGACCAGTAAGAGCAAAACGAAATAAACCAATGACCAAACTGGTAAAGACTGACCTAAAAAGGTCCAATCAATTGCAGCACACTCACCTGAACCAGAAAGCACTTCTTGCAAAACTGCTTTCATAGGTAAAGCATCAATTAAATAATTTAAACCTGGTCCACAACTCGGTACTTGATCTGCGGGTAAATGCTGTATCCACACATGACGCCCTGCGACACCGACTGACCATAAAATTGCGATGCCAGCCAAAAATGCATAAAAGCGTTTAATCGCATTGGAAACTGGGTTATGCAAAAAAGCGATGAGCGCTACAAAACCCATTGCCATTAAGCCAACACGTTGAAAAATACAGAGCGGACATGGCTCTAAACCTTTTACATGTTCCAAATACAACGCAAAAGACATGCCGACAATACTTGCTAAAACAAGTAGCCCACTCACCAAACGGTAACTTAATCGCATGTAAAACCTCGTTTTATTATCGATATTGTTCAAGATATTGATCAAAACTGACCTGAGTATCTTGCTCAAGTTGTTCTTGCTGCTGTAACGACTGTGCAGCCAATTGTTCAAAATGTTTCAAGGTTTCCACACTAAGCTCATGCTCTTCATAACTTTCAGCATGTAATTGCGCCATGTGGCTACCAAAACTCCAAGTTCCACCATGTTTTAACGTATCGTCAATAACATGGGCAGATAAAGTCTCATCAACTTCATCAATTCGTGCTTGCATGATCGCTAATGCTGAACCATACAAGTCCGTTGCGTAGGTCTGATCGAGTAGCTGTGCACAATCTTGCATTTTTGCAATATATAAACGTGCCCAATCTTCGATGTGATATGACCCTGTTAAATCAGTAATGGTTGCGTTCGGTGCTCGACCTCGGTTTACCACCTCGGTCTGATTTTTCTCAACCAAGTCTTGCTCAGGACCTAACAAGTCTGGGCTATCACTTAACAGACAATAAAGTGCTAACACTTCAAGGAAGCCTGCCGTTGTTTCATCAACGCCAATTGCCGAGTATGGGTTTACATCAACAGCACGTAGCTCAACATATCCCACTCCTCGATTTTTCAAAGCTTGAGACGGCGTTTCACCTTTTTGAGGCACCTGTTTTGGACGTACGAGACTGTAATATTCATTCTCGATCTGCAAAACATGATCATTAATTTGCAACGGTTCACCAGAGGCATCATTTAACCCTAAACGGCTAAATGGTGGGTAAGGAGAATGAACGGCTTTTTGTAAACCATCCAGATAGCCAGACAAATTATTGTAATGAATACCTAAGCTCTTTTGAGCTGAGTTTTGATAGCCCAATCGCCCCATACGGAGTGCTGTAGCATACGGTAAATAGTATGAACCTTTGATTAAAGGTAATAACTGATGTTTATGTCCAGTTAAGAAACAACGACATACTGTTGGGCTAGCGCCCACTAAAAACATAACTAACGGTGTTAAACGAATAAAATTACGAATAAGACCAAAATAACGATGGCTACGATAATCCTGCAAACTTAATGATTTTAATTGTTCGTCAGTTTCATGAGCTTGTAGCTCGGCAAAAAGTGTATCTGGAAAAGATAAATTGTAATGCACGCCTGAAATGGTCTGCATACGGCGACCATATCGAATTCCCAGCCCACGGCGGTATAGTGTTTTAAAACGACCAATATTAGAGGTGCCGTATTGTGCTAGACGAATCCGTTCTTCATTATCGTCTAACATACATGGCATAGACAGCGGCCAGAGTTTCTCACCATTTTCTAAATGACGATGCACAACCGCATGAATATCGGTGAGCTCATTCAAAGCCTCACCAATGGTTGGCTTAGGTGAGGTAATAAACTCCATTAATGCTTCTGAATAATCAGTCGTAATTTGTGGATGTGTTAAAGCCGAACCCAATGCCTTTGGATGTAACTCTTGTGATAAGAACCCATTACTTTGCATACGTAGGCTTTCACGCTCTATTCCACGTAACATGCCTTGTAGTAGCGACGAATCCACCCAAGCAGGAATAACTGATTGAGAGGGTGTAGTGGGTTGACTCATGCATTTGCTCGCTTATTAAAGATCACTATATACAAAATCGTGAGATGATACGGCTATTTATATACTCACATCATTCCAGTTTGGCAATTTTTATCACAATCTTGTTATTTAAGACACGAAAGAATTGTGATTTTATTGAAGAATAATTGCTAAAGAGTTGTCAATATCATGAACGAACAAGACATTTTAAACTTCTGGTTTTCTCCTGAACACCGTTCACTTTGGTTTGCAAAAAGTGATGATTTTGACAAAAAAATCCGTGAAAATTTTTCTGACGTTCATCGACAGGCAACTCAAGCAGAACTGTGGTCTTGGCGAAAAACAGCGGAAGGCCGTTTGGCAGAGATTATTGTACTAGACCAGTTTTCTCGCAACATTTATCGTGATCAACCCGAATCTTTTGCCTATGACAGTTTGGCATTAGCTTTGGCACAAGAAACGATTAGCTTACAACTCGATGCACAGCTTAATCCAGAGCAACGTTCTTTTTTATATATGCCGTTTATGCATAGTGAATCGAAGCTGATTCATGAGTTTGCCTTGAAACTCTTTCAACGCCTCGGCAATGAAATTAATTTAAGTTTTGAGAAAAAGCATAAAGTCATTATTGATCGCTTTGGACGCTATCCTCATCGAAATACCATTCTCGGGCGTATTTCTACTCCAGAGGAAACTGAATTTTTATTAGAACCGAACAGTAGTTTTTAAAACTTCTTAATTTTTAATGCTGAGTCATCTATTTTTTAATGCTCAGCTGGGAGTTCATCATGAAATATCTCTCTCTTTGTTTAGCCTTAGGCACTGCCTTAACTTTAACTGCGTGTGCAACGACTCCAAGTAAACCAAAAACCTTTGATCAGCTTGGCCAGTTTTCAGCATATCCTCTAAATGCCCAAACATTCCGTATCAGTTTTCAAGCCGACCCAAATATGAGTTATGGCAGAGCTGAAGAAATTACCTTGGTGAAATCAGCACAAACGACGATACAAAAAGGTTTCCGCTTTTTTAAAGTGCAAAATGATCCAAGTAATCAGAGCCAGAAACCGCCTCGTCAGGCTGTGGTTTATCCATCAGCTCCAAGCTTTTACCCATATGGTTATGGTCGTCGCTACCCAGGTTTCTGGCATGATCCGTTCTATGATTACCCACAAGTGGTCAATATCGACCCTGTTCAAGTGTCGTATACTATTGAATGTTATCGGGATCAAAAGCAGGCTCCACAGGATGCTTTTGATGCAACCTTGATCTTGAAATCAATCGGACAAAAATATGGATTGAGTTCGACAGGAGAGCTGTTGCCACCGCCTGAGCCTCCAGTAAAACAAAAATGAATAGGATAAATTTATGAACATGGCAGAAGAAGTTCACCACGTGCCCAGTCTAAAACGTAGCAAATATTTTGCTACTCTGGCGCTTATTATTGTCGTTGTGCTGTGGATTGCACTGATGGTGGCTGATCGTTTTCTGCCAGAGTACACAGGTTTTATTCATATTTTAATGTTAGGGGCAGAAGCCGGTGTAGTCGGTGGTTTAGCCGACTGGTACGCGATTACAGTTCTGTTTCGGAACCCATTTGGTAAGTTACCCATTCCTAAGTTTTTACGCGACCATACCGAGATTATTCCGCGCAACAAAGCTCGCATTGCAGAATCAATGGGACGTTTTGTACAAGAAAACTTTCTTTCGCCTCAAGTGGTCGAACGAAGCCTAGAAAAAACGGACTTGAGCCTCGCAATTGGCCAATGGCTAGCAAGCCCACAAAACAATACCCAAGTGGTACAGCTCATTCAGCAAACCGTACCGAAAATTTTTGAGTTTGTTAGCCAAGATCAAATTGCCAATTTTGTGCAAAACAATAGTGTGCAATGGGTGCGTAATACCGAAGTCAATAAACTCGCAAGTGAAATGCTACGCGCGGTACTGGAAAATGATTTCCATCAAGACGTTTTACAGCGTGGACTCGATATCGCGCATGAATGGGTGGTACAAAACCCAGATAAAACCCGTGAATTAACCCGAAAAATGTTTAAAGCACTTGGTGTCTGGTCCCTTGCAAAAGGCGCAAGCTGGATTGGTATTGATGTTCAACAACGTACCATCGATTCACTGGTTGAAAAAGTAGAATCGATGCTGGCAGACCCTGAACACCCATGGCGACAAGAAATTGAAACCATTGCCCACTCTCTCATGCTTGAGCTGGCAAAACCAGACAGCGTTGCTAGCCAACGTCTCAACAGCGGTAAAGATGCCCTTCTTGATAGTCCACAAGTCCTCAATTTCATCAGTGGCGCTGTTACGATTTTGTGTAATGCCATTAAAGAAGATTTAATGAAAGAAGACTCTGGTATTGCAATGAACCTAAGAGCGGCTATTCAACAACTAGGTGAAAACCTTGTTCAAAATACCAAGGTACGTGAAGTGCTAAACAAAGAAATGACAGGACTTGCGCTGACTTTTACAGATCAATATAGCCATAAAATCATACGCTATGTCAGTGAACGCATTCATGAATGGGATTCACGCGAAATGATCGGGAAAATTGAAAATGAAGTCGGTGGCGACCTACATATGATCCGAGTAAATGGCGTTGTAGTCGGTGCATTTATTGGTTTAACCCTCGGTGTAATTCGAGCAGTGATTGAATCAATTTTATAACTTTAAATATTTTTAATAAGAGAACAATATGCTACAGCTACAGTCAAAACTGGCCACTCAAGGCGTGACTATTTTTAGTACCATGACGGCAATGGCACATCGTTTAGGTGCTCTCAACCTGTCACAAGGCTTTCCAGATTTTCCGGCACCACAAGCCTTACTGGAAGCTTTATCTCAGGCGACTTTAGCTGGGCATAATCAATATCCACCCGGCGATGGTATTCTCGGTTTACGGGAACAGCTCGCTTTACAATTTCAGCAGCGTGACCAACTTCAACTTGACCCTGTAACGCAAATCACGATTACTCCCGGCGCAACCATAGCAATTTTCTGCGCCATACAAGCCTGCATAAACGCAGGTGATGAAGTCATTATTTTTGACCCAAGTTATGACAGTTATGGCCCTTCTGTGCAGTTAGCAGGTGGTAAAGCAGTTCATATTGCACTTGAAGCACCTGACTTTAAGGTGAACTGGCAGCAAGTTAAAGATTTGATTAATGACAAAACCCGTATGATTGTGGTGAATACTCCCCATAATCCAACAGGTAGCATCTGGGCAAAACAGGATTGGTTAGAGCTTATTGCACTGATTCAAGATAAAAACATTGTGGTTTTATCCGATGAAGTCTATGAACACTTAGTGTTTGATGATCAACAACACTTCAGTGCTTTGCATTTTCCAGAGCTCAGAGAGCGTAGTTTTGTGATTGGGTCTTTTGGGAAAACCTTTCATGTGACCGGCTGGAAAACAGGTTATTGCGTGGCTTCACCTGAGTTAATGCGTTTATTTCGCCAGATTTACCAATATGCGAATTTCTGTGGCACGACACCTTGTCAGATTGCCCTAGCGCAATATATGCAGCAACATCCGGAACATATTCAAGAGCTTTCGCAGTTTTACCAAACTAAGCGAGATCGTTTTAATCAGGCAATTCACAATAGCCGTTTTTTACTAAAACCATCTCAAGGGACCTATTTCCAAAATCTTGATTACAGTCAGATTAGACCTGACTTAAACGATGTAGAAATGTGCCAGTTTCTTGCCGAGCAACATAAAATTGTGGCTATTCCTGTTTCAGTTTTCTACCAGCAAGCGCCAGAGTCTTTACGCCTGATTCGCTTCTGCTTTGCTAAAAATGATGAGACTCTGCAAAAAGCAGGAGAAATCTTGAATGAATGTTAATAAATTTAGAAACTTAGCATAGTAAAACACTACAAGAAATTTCACCTAACTATGCTAAGTTGAATGTCTGCCCCGCTCATCAAAGAGATGGGCGATGGAGAACACATGCCACCAAGACAGTCTTTAATTCACCAGCAAAATCTATGGAAAACATTTTTTGTTTTCTTACTGCCACTCATTGCAACCAATATTTTGCAAAACTTGTCGGGGACGATTAACACCATCTTTGTTGGCCAAATGATGGGTGTTGATGCGATTGCTGCCGTCTCGGTTTTTTTCCCTATTTTATTCTTGCTCCTTGCTTTTATTATCGGGATTTCAACAGGTACTACTGTTTTAGTAGGGCAAGCGTGGGGCGCACAAAATATAGAGAAAGTCCAAAGTGTGGTCGGTTCTACCCTGTTTATGACACTGATTGGTGGGGTAATTACCGCGATTATCGGCGTGTTTTTTGCCCATGATATTTTAGAGTTATTAGGTACAGATCCAAAGGTAATGCATCTTGCTTTGCCTTATGTGCAATGGATGCTGGCGGGTAGCCCGCTTCTGTTTGTTTATATTATTTATACCTCAATTTTACGTGGTGTAGGCGACAGTACCACGCCTTTACTTGCATTGGCTCTAACCAGTGTAATTGGCTTGGTGATTACCCCGATATTGCTTAAAGGTTATTTTGGCTTACCCGCCCTAGGAATTATTGCTCCAGCAATTGCAACGATCACGGGTTATGTTGCTATTTTGATTTTTCTAGCGATTTATCTGAACAAGAAAAATCATCCACTTCGGCCGAATCGTCAGCTTCTGCAACATATCCGCCACAATCCAGAACTGAGCAAAATCATTTTGCGCTTAGGCGTTCCAACCGGCATTCAAATGATTACCACCTCAATGGCTGGCTTGGTTATTGTTGGGTTGGTTAACCATTACGGATCGCATGCTACAGCAGCGTATGGTGCAGTGAATCAGGTGCTCAACTACATTCAGTTCCCTGCCTTGTCGATATCAATTGCGGCTTCAATTTTTGCAGCACAAGCGATTGGTGCTGGCAAATCAGATCTGTTAGCACGAGTAACCCGCACAGCTTTGGGAATGAACTTTTTATTTACAGGTACCTTAATTGCACTCGGCTATCTATTTTCTAAATATTTAATGGCTTTGTTTATTACCGACCCAACTGTGGTGGTGTTAGGGCAGCAACTTTTATTTATTGTACTTTGGGCAATTTTATTCTTTGGTGCAGGTGCCATTTTTGCATCGATCATGCGTGCCAGCGGAACCGTGACTGTCCCAATGCTACTTAATATTTCTGCTATTTTATTTATTGAAATTCCATGTGCTTACTGGTTTAGCTCAATATGGGGCCTTAAAGGAATCTGGGTTGCCTATGCCTTGGCATTCGTTAGTTTATGTATTATTCAAGGCTTGTATTATCAATTTATCTGGAAGAAAAAGAAGATCAAAGTTCTTATTTAGAACTAACTAAACCACATAAAAAAAGCCATCATTTGATGGCTTTTTTAGTTAAAAAATTACTTCATTAATTTGGTCACAATGGTTGAAGCACGTTGATATCCCGTTGGGAATAAACGCTGGAATGCATCAAGAATTTTTGCATCACTACCAATCAATAAACGGCGCTTATTTTTTAATACCGCTTGTAAGATTTGACGAGCTGCTTCTTCAGGTGGAGTACGTAGTAGCTTGTCAAAGTTTTGGATCGATTTCGTCGGATCCATACCCAAACTATTCAAGCTATCACTCATTTTTGCAGATTTAGCAATATTGGTGCGAATTCCACCCGGATGTACACATAACGAGCTTACGCCACTTTTTTCAATATCCAACTCTTGGCGTAATGATTCGGTAAAACCACGTACAGCAAATTTAGTCGCGTTATAGCCAGATTGAGTCGGTTGAGCTGTTAGACCAAATAAGCTCGAGATGTTAATAATATGGCCATCTTGAGTTTGCTTAATGAACGGTAAAAACTCTTTAGTACCGTACACCACACCCCAGAAGTTAATCCCAACGATCCACTCTAAATCTTCGTAGGTCGCACCTTCAACAGTTGAGCCTAGCGCAACACCAGCATTGTTAAAAATCAGGTTAACAGAACCGTGATCTTGCACAGTTTCTTGTGCCCACTGCTTTACCGCATCCCGATCCGACACATCAAGCTTTTTGGTGGTAACAGTAATATTGCTGTACGGTTTTAAAAGCTCGACAGTTTGTTGTAATCCTTTTTCATTAATATCACTCAACGAAAGATGGCAGCCCTGTTTTGCCAAAAGAATTGCTAACTGTTGCCCAATGCCAGAACCTGCGCCCGTAATTGCAGCGACTTTGTTTTTAAAATTTTTCATTGTCCATCCTTTGTTTTTCGATATTTGCACAACCGGTTCATTGCATGTGCAGTTCAGACATCTTCAATATAATTTTGACAATATCCATTGTCAATATAGTACACTGTAATTTCAGATAGAATGGCACAATTCTTCTGAGGGCTTTATCATAGTGAGTATATTTGGCCAAAACCTATAAATTAGGAAACCAATCTTTAGGAAACGACTTATTTATGGCGACTAACGACTCAACCAGTAAAAAGAAAACAAAAAGTGTGAGTAAAGAACGTCAGTTCAAAGGGTTATCTCTATCAGAACGTAAAGAGGCCCGCCGTGAAAAACTGATTGAAGCAGGTATTGCGACTTACGGAACGCTCGGTTTTTTTTCCGTGACGGTAAAAGATGTATGCCAAGAGGCAAAACTCACAGAACGTTATTTTTATGAATCATTTAAAAAGAGTGAAGATTTATTCCAAACCATCTTTTTAAAAATGATTGAAGAATTACAGCAGAACTTAATGCAGGCCGTGATTAAAGCTGCACCCGATCCAGAAAAAATGGTCGATGCTGGTTTAAGAGCACTGCTGACAACATTAAAAGACGACCCAAGATTAGCTCGTATTGTCTATGTCGACGCAGTTTTGGTACAAGAGTTACATAATCAGGCCACCATTCAAGAAACACTTGCGCAATTTGATCGCATGATTCAAGCCTTTGTTATGCTGACCATGCCGCAAATTCAACACCATGAAAATGAGCTTTCTTTAATCGCAACTGGCTTAAATGGATATGTCACTCAAATAGCGATTCGATGGGTCATGGGAGGGTTTGAGCAGTCGCTTGAGCAGGTTTTAACCGCATGCCGTATCGTTTTCTTATCTTTATTAGCGCAAGTTTCAAAATAATATTAAAGTTTTTTGACAGCCATAAATGTACAAAACCAGCTAAGCTATTCAAGTGATAACCTATTGAATGATTTTAAGAAAATTAAAGTCTTCATGTCATAATTTGGTCATACCTTTGCCTTAGTTTTGTCACAAATTATTGCTAAATTTAATTTTATAGACTTTTCTGCAATGAAATTGTCATAATTAATCTTTGTAATAAGCCTGTCATAACTACAAAACGGTTCACCGTTAAATCTATAGGATATTGCGCTGTGAAAGATGACTATATTTTAATTGTCGATGATGAGCTTCCTATTCGCGAAATGATCCATACTTCTTTGGACATGGCAGGCTTTCAGTGTTTACAGGCAGAAGATGCCAAACAAGCTCATCAAATTATCGTCGACCAACGTCCGGCGCTTATCTTGCTTGATTGGATGTTACCTGGAGGCGTAAGTGGTGTCGATTTATGTCGCCGCTTAAAACGAGATGAAAATCTAGCAGAAATCCCAGTCATTATGTTGACTGCTCGCGGAGAAGAAGACCACAAAGTACAAGGTCTTGACGCAGGTGCAGATGACTACATGACTAAGCCTTTCTCTACACGTGAACTGGTTTCACGTATTAAGGCAGTTCTGCGTCGTGCTAATGCATTAAGTGGTGAAAAAACCATTGATGCCAATGGCTTAATTCTTGATCCTGTAAGCCAACGTGTTAGCTTTGGCAACAGCATTTTAGATATGGGTCCAACTGAATATCGCTTACTTGCATTTTTTATGACCCATCCAGAGCGTGCATATACACGTGCCCAGTTGCTCGATCAGGTGTGGGGCGGTAATGTATATATCGAAGACCGCACTATCGATGTGCACATTCGCCGTTTGCGTAAAGTTTTAGAACCTTTTGGTGTAGACCGATTTGTTCAAACTGTACGTGGAACTGGCTACCGTTTCTCAACACGTGCAGATTTAGCCGCAGGTTAACCAAGATTTATGTATGAACCCTACCCCGTCCCCGAACAGGTACGTGAACAAAAACTTTCCCGCTACAGTAGTTTATGGACGTTTGCCAAACAAGATTTACGGCTCTTATTATTTTTTCTAATTATTGCCGGTTTAGTCGGTTTAGGCCTTGGGTATTTCTGGAGCTGTATTTTTATCGCCTTCGTGGTATTTTTTACACTCCAGTTGCGTTCTTTATATCTGGTCAATGACTGGATTGCGAATAAACCTTATGACGTTCCTCCAAATCTTAATGGGATTTGGGGGGCATTATTATTTAATGTCTATCGTGCTCAGCGCCAAGAACGAATTGTTCAGGCAGAAATGGTCGGTTTAATTGACCGAGCTCAGTCTTCTTTGGTTGCACTTGCTGAAGCCGTTGTTTTAATTGATGACCAACATCAAATCGAGTGGTGGAACCCTGCTGCCGAACGTTTGTTAGGAATCAGCCCTCTCGATCGTGGTCGTAACTTATTAACGATTTTACGTCAGCCGACCTTTATTGAATATTTTAACAATATTGATCAAGCACCCGACGGGATTAAGCTTCACTCAAATTTTGATGATGACCGCTATGTACAGGTTAAGCTGACAAGATTTGGTGGAGAAAGTCGCTTATTGGTGGCTTACGACGTGACTCGTATGCACAACCTTGAGCAAATGCGTAAAGACTTCGTCGATAATATTTCTCATGAACTTCGTACACCATTAACGGTACTGAGTGGTTATATCGAGACATTTACCGATCAGGAAGATATTAGTCCGCGCTGGAAACGTGCGTTTGATCAGATGCAGTCACAAACCAAGCGTATGAATGCTTTGGTGAATGACTTACTGCTGTTATCGAATTTAGAAAATAATAAGAAAATTGCAAAAAATCAGATTATTGAAATGCCGAGTTTAATGAGTCAACTCTTTGATGACGCTCAGGCCTACAATGCCGATTATGGACACACGCTCAATTTACACATTGATAGCCACTGTGACCTAATTGGTTCTGACATGGAAATTGCTAGTGCATTTAGTAACTTAATTACCAATGCCATTAAGTACACGCCCAAAGGTGGAACCATTACCATTGGCTGGCATGATGACGGTGAACATGCGTACTTTAGTGTACAAGACACAGGTATTGGGATTAACCCAAAACATTTGCCACGACTAACTGAACGCTTCTATCGTGTTGACAGTGACCGTAGTCGCCAAACAGGTGGTACAGGTTTAGGTCTTGCGATTGTAAAACACGTGCTGATGCAACACGGCGCGTATTTAGATGTGCAGTCTAAAGAAAACGAAGGATCAACATTTACCGCAGTTTTTCCTAAAGAAAGACTATATAACATGGCTTAAAAAGTATTCATTCCACATAAAGGGTGGATATTAAATAGACGCAGTGAAAAATACTTAGCCATTTTTTATATATAATTTATTATGGACATGATTTTAATTTTTTGTCATTGATAATATCAAATATAACCTATGGTCAGCCTATATAAGTTATTTAATAATTCTTCTTTTTCCTCGTATCTATTTCATAGATTAGAATTTATGAAATAGATATACTAACTGTACTTTTAAAATACAAAACCACCCAATTTATACAATATATATAATTAATATCATTGATAATTTAAAAAATATTTAAAATAAAAAAATATTATTTAATTAATAAATTAACAATTTTAAAAACAACTTTTATTTTAAAAATAATTCAGTATTATTAAATCGCTACAAATAACTTAACCCATAAGAACAGCTAACATAATAATTAAGCGAGGCTTAAATGACTATTAACCCTGTAGAAATAATATCGAATAATGCAGAAATAACTGATTGCTTTATTCTTGGTTTAAAAAGTGGAGAATCATTAAAAGTAAAAGTTCTTCATATTGATAAAGATCAACAGACTATTCTTGTATCAATTCGTGTATTCATAGAAGGTGAATCAATTGGACTAATCTCTTTTGATAAAATTGAGTCACTTGAGCCAATCGAAGAAGAACCTTACATAGAAACTATTGATGATCAATTAAGATGCATACCTATGGGCAAGTATTTAATGGTTTGGGGACATTTTGGTGGTTCAATAAATCAACGTTGCGAGCAAGGAGAACTTAAAAGTATTGATTGGAAGCACCGTACAATACTGTTACGCAGCAGAGTTTATGAAGGCCGAGAAGATACAGTGTACATTGATAAAATTGATTATATAGATGAGTCACGAGAAGGCTCAGGAGCACGAGGCCCAGCTGTAGCCCCAGACTGGTATAAAGGTGCTGATGGAAAATGGCGCAAAAATGGGCGTGAATATGAAGGCTGATTTTAACGCAGTTTTCCCTAAAGAAAGACTGTATAACCTGACCTAAAGTCACCTCTTCAAATATAAAAAGCCGGCTCATGAAAGTCGGCTTTTTTAGCATTTAAACCAATTTACTTAGAAGTCGAGCAATACGATTTGCTCTGGTTTTTCTCTATTACGTTTAAAAAGTTAGTGGCAAAAGTATTACTTTGACGCAGTGCATCGCGGTGATCTCCGCCATCAATCGTTTGATATATAGTTGGTTTTTTTAATTTACATAGCTGCTGATAATAAGCAGATGTGCCTCTCGGGTCGACTAAATGATCTTTAGAACCTTGAACAATCATTAATGGCACGGTAGGTACCATATTTTCAATGGACTGTTGTTTTAGATAAGCCAAAAGAGGTTTTAAATCAGCATCAGATCGAAATATGCTAGAAGGAGATTTCTTCAAATCAGATTGAAGTTCAGATAAACAACGACTGCGCGCTTGAGTCAGCACAGTGTTCATTTCAGGACTTACCAGCTTTTCAGGAACGATGCTTGGATCTGCTGCTTGCGCACCCAATAACACAATCGGGAAAAATGCTGCCACACTTGGTTCTGGGTTTGGATTACTCTGCACATATTCTGTGATGCCTTCATATTGATAGCCGCCTGGCGCAAGAGCGATTGCCCCTTTTAAATCCAGTTCAGGTGCATCTTTTTGACCATAGGCAGACACTGCAATTGCCGCAGCCCCACCTTGACTGTGCCCCATTACCAACCATTGTTTATTAAAACTCTTAGGTTTAAGCAAATGTAATGCTCGCACTGCATCGACCACTGTATGCAGTTGGCTCTTTGCATTCATATAAGGATGCCCACCTGGTGTACCTAAGCCCTGATAATCAGGTGCAACAACTGCATAGCCACGTGCAAGCCAACCATCTAAAGCTTTAGAAGCAACTTCTTGATATGAATGAACGGGTCCGCCAACATAATCACCCGAAGGTGCACAAGTATCGGCAACTCCAGTCGTGCCATGCGCCCAAGCCAGTATCGGCCAACCATTTTTTGGCGGAGTGCCTTTCGGTAATAAAATAAAAGCCGATGCCACAATGGGCTCATCCTGAATACCTCGACTACGATAATTGATCAACAAACGCTGATCAGCATGAGGAAATAAATCCGTCACATCTTGCCGTTCTAAAGACAGTATTGAACCCGGTTTGTCGCTCACAATTTGCTTACCCAAATCGGTAATGGGAGCAGCCATAGCAGAACCAGACACCAAACAAGCGCTGCTAAATAAAATTTTTAAAAAAGAATTACTTTTTTTAATCAAGGGATTACTCCTCTATTATTTACAATATATCTATTCAAATAATCAATTTATAAAATATAAATTACCATAAAAACTTCTATAGTTATATTTACTTCAAAAGAATTTACATTTATACAGTCACTTAAAATCTAATTAAAATATATTTTAAAGAAATGTATTATAAATATCGTTGCAAAAATTAATCCCATTTAAATAATAAAAAATATATGCTGATATTTTCTTAATTACTATAGCGATTAAAATGTCAAAACAATATAAATTTATACCGTACCTGATTTGTCTTATTCTCGGTTCTCTACCTATCCATAGCTTTGCAGACGTACAAGTGTATGGTCCTGGTGGGCCAGCACCCGCCATGAAAGAAGCAGCCAAACAATTCACCAATAAAACGGGCATAGCAGTCCATGTAACGTCTGGGCCTACTTCTCAATGGTCTGACAAAGCGAAACTTGATGCCGATGTTATCTATAGTGGTTCCGAAGCCATGATGTCTGATTTTGAAAATGCTTTTTCTGAGCAAATTATAAAAGACTCGGTGGAACCTTTATATTTACGCCCCGCAGCCATTTTAGTACGCAAAGGAAATCCTAAAAATATTAAAGGATTTAAAGACCTAGCTAAATCTGGCGTTAAAGTTTTAGTTACTCATGGTGCAGGTCAGGTCGGTATGTGGGAGGATATCGCTGGTAGAACTGGCAATATTCAATTAACCAAATCTGTTCGAAAAAATATTGCCACCTATGCAGCTAACACAGGAATTGCCAAGAAAAACTGGGAAGAAAATAGTAACTATGATGCTTGGTTAGTTTTTAATATTTGGGGAATTAGTAACCCAGATGTTGGGCAAATTATACCTATTGAACCAGAGCTAGTTGTCTATCGCGACACAGGTGTTGCCTTGACTAAACATAGTTTAAAAGATGCTGAAGCTAAACATTTTGTAGAGTTCTTATCGTCTCAACAAGGTAATACTATTTTCAAAAAATATGGTTGGACTAAATAATTAAAAAGGGAGCGTAGCTCCCTTTTATTTTTTTAAATTATTCACTCTAGTTCACTTAAAATATATTCATTTCAAATTAAATATACTCCAACAGCATATAAACTTCCCAATATGAGACAAAAGGCTGAACTGATATACCAAAATAAATCACTATTACCGACAAATTTTGACTTTAACCATGGAAAAGCCAGACCCCGGATAAGAAAAACCGCTGCAACAAGCGACAAAATAAGTTTAGTAAATGGTAATACCTGTATTCCCTTTGCTGCAAAGAAAGCATAAGTAGCACATACCGTTAGAATTAACCCCACAGCTATAGCTGTAAAATTAGGATACCAATGCCCTCTTTCGACCATCTGAACAATACTTTTCCCAGCCCCTAAAAACCGAAAACCATTTGCCCCCCAGAACACACAAACAAAATGAAGTAATGCGGCACAGAATGTTAATAATGCAGCAATATAAAGTAGAGCGTTCGGAAGTGAGTGCATTAGATTTTATACTAATAAATATGTGTGATATTTATTATACTCAATTATAAAATATATAAAACTTATTAATAGTTGAAATGAATTTAACTTGGTATTTAATATTTTAAATACCAAGCTCGGGTCATCCCAATTATTTACTCTCAAACTCTTTAAAATCAGCTTTTCTGATTTTTGCATGAATCCCTTTGGTTTTATCTACAACTTGTGAAACTTCAAAATCAGTTGCGGCACTTAAATACGCATAAGCCGTTGCTTCATCAATACCGTATTCTTGATTTAAGAAACGAATGGCTTCACGTGTAGATTTCTTCATCGCTTCATCTAGATCTTCATCAAGACCCGGTGTAATCCAAAACTCAGCATTTTCAGCTAAAGGTTGTTTTAGCTCTTTGCCCGGTATTTTATCTTTACCTGCTTTGAGTAAAGTAAATTTTAGTGTCGCACGTGCTGACGCTTCGAGTGCAGTCAATGCTACTTCACCATCCCCTTGCGCGAAATGGCTATCACCCGTATAGAATAAGGCACCTTTGACCTGAACAGGATAATAGGCTGTTGAACCTGCACCTAGTTCATTAATATCAATATTTCCCCCATACATTGCAGGCGGTACAGAGTGAACCGGCTCAGAAGTATTGGCTGCTACCCCCATAATGCCCATAAAAGGATAAAGCGGGAAACGTATTGATTTACCCGATTCTGTTTTTAATACACCTTCGTACTCACCTTTAGCATTTTTTTCAATTGGTGTGAAAATTGAGACATTTCCATAGCGTTCAGGATGCTCAGCCGATGCATTTTCTTGCTTTGCTTTTTTAGGAAATTCCCCGACTAAAGCACCTTTACCATGTCGATTTGAAATAACACCGTAAGGTACACGCGGCTCAACTTTAAGTACCTCAACTTTCAAAATATCACCGGGCTGCGCGCCTTCAATTGCAACAGGACCTGTCACAATATGTGGCCCATCTTTATGAAAATCATGCTTTAAATTTGACTGCGTAATTGTTTTTGCATCTTCCAAGATTTCATTAGATTTGACACCTTTCGATTGAAAGAACTTTTCAGCATTACGCCCTTGGTCTTCAAGCAAACCTTCATGAGAAACCGTATCAAATGTCACAACACTACCCGACGGAACGGTAAGGACGGGTTTGGCATCACGATTCGGTAAATAACCCCATGTAATGGTATTTAAAGTAGATGGAACGTAATAATTACCTTTATATTCGCCACTTTGAAGTTGAGTAGGCTGTTTTGAAATTTGATTTAAAACTTTAAAATCATTGGCATGAGTTAGTGAAATACAAAGTACAGATAAAACTGAAGCTGTCAGACGTTTAACTTTTAACATGATTTCAGAACCTAAAAAATATGAAAATTACAGTAAGGTCCTCAATAGTTAGCAAGCATTGTGCCAAGGCTAAAGGCTGTGTAATATCTAAAAAGTACTTCATATTTATAAAATTAAATAATTTTTTTAGATTTAATAACTTATCTTCAAATAAAATTAAAATTACGACTTAAGTCTAACTTAAATATTTCTTTCTATTTTTATTTATTAATTTTCAATCATATTAATATTTTTGCTCTCTTCAGACACATATTTATAGACTAGCTTCTATAACGTCCTATTTCAGATCACTTAATAACAATTATATTTCCATATAATATAAATACAAACATAGTTATATATTTTACGTTTATATAATTTAAATAAAAAATAAACCCTGAATAATTAAAGTCAGGGTTTATTTATCTTATAGGGGTTATATCGTTTATTAAACTGTATGTCCCATGCGCTCGCCCATTACAACCACAGACTCAGCTTTAAAACGTTGTTCCCATTCGATCTTATCTTTTTCAAATAAAATAACTGCGGTAGAACCTAAATAAAAACGTCCAAGCTCAGCACCTTTCTCTAGCTTTAACTGATGATGCTGTAATTCAATACGACCTGAAGGTTTCACTTTACCTGTCGCCACAGTTTCAATACCAGCAACAATCATTGCACCCACTAACACAACAGCCATACGGCCAAGTTCAGTATCAAACAAACACACCATGCGTTCATTACGGGCAAATAGTCCCGGTACATTTTCAGCAGTCACCTGATTTACCGAAAATAGCTCACCCGGTACATACAAAGTTTCAGTTAATGTACCTGCAAACGGCATATGTACACGGTGGTAATCGCGTGGAGATAGATAGACTGTCGCGAACTCACCTTCTTGGAATGGCTGAGCAAGTTGTGGGTCGCCAATGAGTTTCTCTACAGAAAAGCTTTGGCCTTTTGCTTGAAATACTTCACCCGCAGTAATTTTACCAATCTGAGAAATAGCACCATCAGCAGGTGACACAATGCTATCTGCATTTTCGTCAACGAGACGCACGCCATCTTTTAAAGCACGGGTAAAAAAGTCATTAAAAGATTTATATTTCAGTGCATTGCCTTGTTCAGCAATCGATAAATCAATCCCATATTTGGTTTTAAATGCATGAATAACAGCAGTTTTCACAACTGGATTTTCACTCGCAGCAACTTTACCTACCACACGGCTCAATTGATGCTGTGGTACAAGGTTTTGTGCCTTAATAAATAATTCTTTTTTTAATCGAGATGTGAAACTCACGACGGTGATTCTCCAGTAATAATAGGACTATCGAGGCGATTGCCCCATTCACTCCACGCACCATCATAGGCTTTTGCTTCCCAGCCCAAGAGCCTAGCCAAAATATAGGCCAAACCGGAACGGTGATGTGACTGGCAGTACACAACTACAGGTTGCTGTAAATCGAACCCAAGTTGTTCAAGGCGCTGCCGCGTGCGTTCAAGCGGGTGCAATTTTAGATGATTTTGACGATTAAGTGCAGTACTCCATTCAAAATGGAGTGCATTTGGAATGTGACCGCCGCGTCGCGCTGCTAGACGGATCCCACTATATTCATCACTCGTCCGGCAATCCCACAATTGAACATTTTCTTGTTCTACTTGTTTGCGTAATTCTTCGTAATTCACTCGGAACTGAGCGGCATGCGATAAATCAATCTGAATTAAGTCTGCAACAGGAGAAACTTCTTCGACTTCTGCTGTAGTTGGTAACCCTGCTCCTAACCATGCATGGATACCGCCATTAATTAAACTGGTACGTGTGAATCCTAAGCAATGCAAATTCCAGATTAAACGTCCAGCCCATGCTCCGCCTTCATCGTCATAGACCACAACATGATGATTAGGTGAAATATTCAATTTCTCAATCAGTGCTTGTAAACCTGCTTCATCTGGCAAAATGCCAGTGGCTTCTTCGTGTTGAGACACTAACCATTTTGGTTGTAAGTGAATGGCATGCGGAATATGAAGTTGCTCATAAACAGAAGCACGGCTCAAATCTACAATGCGAATATATTCATTGCCTAAATAAGGCACTAATTCTTCTGCTTCTATTAATAAATCGAGTTTAAAATTCGGGAGTGTCATCGTCATGGTTTCTTTTTATACCAGCTTAATTTCATATTAGCATAAGCTTATATCTAACAAACTCTGATTTTCTGCAACTCTTTAGCAGAAAATCAGATATCAGCATTCTTACTTTTAAAAATACAAAATAGCGAGACTATTTATTACTTAAACCACTTCTTCAAGTTCTTCAATTTCAAAAACCTGACGTAAATAAGCCAAGAAAGTATCGTTATCAGTCATGGTTTTACCGGGACTATCAGAAATTTTCGCAACTGACTGACCATTACATTCGACTAGTTTCAACACAATATTGAGCGGCTTTTGGCCCATGTCATTGGTCAAATTAGTTCCAATACCAAAACTCACCTGAAAACGATCTTTAAAGTATTGATGTAATTCCCATGCTTTTGGCAAATTAAGACCATCACTAAAGGTGAGCATTTTGGTTTTAGTATCAATTTTTAATTTACGATAATGCGCATAGGCCTTATCACCCCACTCGTAAGGGTCACCACTGTCATGACGTAAGCCATCAAAGAGTTTCGCAAAATACAAGTCAAAATCTCGAAGGAACGCATCCATACCAACAACGTCAGTCAAAGCAATTCCTAAATCGCCACGATACTCCTGTACCCACGTCTCTAAAGCAGCTTTTTGAAAGTCACGCAGACGTACATCAAGTGCCTGAAAAGCTTGTAGGAATTCATGAGCCATGGTTCCAATCGGTGTAATGTTTAACTCTTTTGCAAGCAGGACATTACTTGTACCACGGAACACATTTGGTACTGTTTTATGAAAGGCTGCCACCACATGTTTTTGCCATACGAAACTATAACGGCGACGTGTACCAAAATCAGAAACTAAGAATGGCGGATCATTCGGTTTTTGTGTTTTTTCATATTCCTGAATCAATTCAAGCTTAGCCTTTAAACGGCGCTCGCCTTCAGCCCATACTTCATCAGTTTTGATACGACTAAAATAAAGTTCATTTACAATTGCCAATACAAAAATTTCAAACATCATGGCTTGGACCATCGGACCTTCAATATGAATATCCAAACGACCTTCCGCATCGATGCTAGCCCGAATAAAGCGTCGCTTCAGTTGAAACAGTTCTAAGTAATCGACAAAGTCACTTTTTATAAAGCGTAATTTACGTAAATATTGAAGCTCGTCTTCTTTATATTTAAGACTACACAAATAGTCGAGTTGCTCGTTTAAATCATCCAAAATATCTACTAGTGGATAGACAGTATCTTCTAAATTTCTACAGCGGAAATGGTAGACACTATGGGTTTGCGGAAATTTATGCAAAACCACTTGTAACATCGTAAATTTGTACAAGTCTGTATCTAGTAAAGAATGGATAATTGGAGACATAGTCAATGATTATTCGCTTGCTTCTTAGCATTAAAGCATATTTTTATAAATCAATTGCGAGCTTTTAGACCATTGTTGCAATTCCATGAAATTTCCTTTTAAAAATCATTTAATTTAAATTCTGCTAAACTAAACCAATTCAATTAATTGCAGAAATTTGCTTTAACTATGCGCGCTTTAATACAACGAGTTCTTGAAGCCAAAGTGGTGGTTGACGGTGAGACTACAGGTGAAATCCAACACGGACTACTGGTTTTTTTAGGCATTGGCCGTGATGACACTTTAGCAATTGGCCAGAAGCTTATTGATAAGATTTTGAAATATCGCATCTTTGATGACGAACAAGGCAAAATGGGTTGGAATGTCTCTCAAGCAAATGGTGGAATCCTGCTTGTTTCACAATTTACTCTAATGGCCCAAACGCAAAAAGGTTTACGTCCAGATTTTGGTCCAGCCATGCCTCCAGCAGATGCCAAAGCGTTATATGAACAGCTGGTTGAATATACCCATTCACAATTTGAAAAAGTTCAAACCGGCATTTTTGCAGCCGATATGAAGGTTCATCTCATTAATGATGGTCCAGTTACGTTTAACTTGGAAGTCGAAGCGTAGATATAAAAAAACTCCCATTTGGGAGTTTTTTTATATCTGGCGATTAACGACCAGTTTTCTCTTTAATAAAAGCACGTGCTTGACGTACTTTCTCTTTAACTGGTTTTGGCAACTTAGGTGGAATGAGTCTAGCCACTTGGTTAAACCAAACGAGTAGACTGAAGTCTCCTTCCATCTTAATACTGCCATTTTGCATGCCTGTCATAAATGCAGTTGGGTCACCTTTAATCAAAGTTTTTACACCCTGTTCGCTATCTGCAAACTGCAAGATAAAGTCAGCTTTTTCAGGTGCACCTGCAACAGTATCGATCTGTCCATTATTAATAATGATCTGACGTGCAACACCTAAGTCCGTACCGATCTGAATACGGAATGCGCGGTCATGAATCAATTCAATAAACTTAGGGCTAGTACGTGCCAATTGCTTCATACGCAGCACTAAACCTGCTACCAATAAATCTAACGGGTCTGTACTGACATCAACGAGAGGTAACTTGACTACAGGTATAGAAGAAAGTTTCATGAACATTCACGCCTATTGTATTTTTATGAAAACTTTAGAGCAAAACTCAGCAAGGACATACCATTGCTTGTGTTTCGTGCATCAACTGATAATTTTTAGCTGGCAACGCAATCTAGATGAAACGTCAACAGACGCATCTATCGTAGCATAACTGGCTATTTTTTAATAAATGCTTTGTATAATAAAAATCACGTTTCGTAAATAAAAAAGGCATGCTGTGCATACCTCTTTACCGTTAGATAACAATTTAATTATCGGCTAGAACATTGCTGCTGATCATCTTCATATACTGGCGTGTGTTCTATATATTGGCGATTTGCCAAAGCCTTTTGTGCCTGTTTATCCTCACGTAACAAAACAAATGTAACCATTACCATCGCTAGACTTAGTGCAGTTAAATAACTATATGTGACTGGCATTTCAAAAGTGACTTGAACTCCAAAACGGACCACTTCTAATAGCCCCCAAAAGAACATCCCTGCAAGCATAAAACCAAGCCAACGACGGTAAGGAGAAAAGAAAACAGCAACAAGCGCGACAGCGATCAAGCTGAATCCGGCGATAGCGGCAAAATTCGCTGTTACCATAGAAACCTCCGTCTTAATGAAAACGTCTAAAAAGATTCGGTCTTAAAAACCCGACCTCATTCCAAAAACAACTTTAATTCATAATTTGTGTTGAAGCTTAGGATGCATTATGGATGTTTTTTTTTAGAAAAAAAGACCCGTTTTTTCTTAATGCGACATACTCTGTCGCAACATTCTTTTGTCATTACATTTTTGTAAAATTCAAAAAGTTCGATTCCCTATATGGCATCAATTCTGGCGTGTCATTACAAAAAAATATGCTGTTTTTAAGGACCAAAATAAGTTTTTTTCAGATTTTTTTATTGCCTTTTTTCTGTGCATGATTTGAGCATAACATGCTTGTTTTTATGACGATTCTGCATAAAAAAAGCGCTACTCTGAAGTAGCGCTTAAAGCTTAGTCTTATGGATTAAGCACGGTTTAAATCTTTGTCATGCATACCAAGTAAATATAGAACCCCATCTAAGCCCACACTTGAAATCGCCTGATTTGCATTTTGACGAACTAAAGGTTTAGCACGATAAGCAACACCTAGGCCCGCAATCGCAAGCATAGGTAGATCGTTTGCACCATCTCCTACCGCCATGGCTTGCTCTAAAGAAATGCCCATTTTATTCGCAAGTTCGCGTAATAGCTCAGCTTTACGTGCGCCATCAACAATCGCACCTTTAACCTCACCTGTTACAAAGCCATCTTGCACATCTAAAATGTTGGCATGAACTTCGTCAATACCAAGTTTGCCTTGTAGATATTCAGCAAAATATTGGAATCCACCCGATAAAATTGCTGTTTTATAGCCAAGCGCCTTCAATGTTGAAATGAGGCGTTCTGCACCTTCAGTAATGGTTAAGCGCTCTGCAATTTTAGGTAAAACAGCAGCATCTAACCCTTTTAATAATGCAACACGAGCACGGAAGCTTTGCTGGAAATCAAGTTCGCCTTGCATCGCTCTTTCAGTGATTTCAGCAACTTGTGCGCCTACCCCTGCTTCAATCGCCAACTCATCAATAACTTCTTGTTCAATTAATGTTGAGTCCATATCAAAGCAAACTAAACGACGGTTACGTCGATAAGCGTTGTCTTCTTGAACAGCAACATCAATGTTTAATTCGCTTGAAAGACGTAAACATGCTGCACGCATGGCTTGTGCATCTAAAGTTGGACCACTACTTAAACCAAACTGTACACATGCACGACGTGGAAATGCGCTATCCTTTTCAAAGTCGACACGGCCTGATAATCGGGTAACAGTTTCAATGTTAAAGCCTTGGCTAGACACAATTTGTGTAACTGCTTGTAAGTGGGCAGCAGTGAGTTCAGGTGCCAAAGCCGTGACGATATAACGAGTACGACCGCCTTCACTTACCCATTGATCGTATTCTGCGCCTGTGATTGGTTTAAAGCGCACTGTTAAGCCAATATCATGTGCTAAAATCAGAATTTCTTTCATTGCCAATGCGGTCGCAGTTTCATTATCTGACGCGACTACAATGCCCAATGTGAGTTGATTATGAATAACAGCCTGACCTACATCCAGTATTTGCAATGAATGTACGGATAGTACTTGCATTAATCGGGTAAACTGGTTTGGTTGGTCTGGTCCTAAAAAGGATATAAGAATGATTTCTCGCATGAATTGACTCTAGTCTGAGTGACAACTATTGTAAGAATCATAATCGAATTTCAATATAATTGCCTTGGAAGTTTAACTTGATTGCGCCTAGACAAGGGCTATTTGCTAGCCTACTGATCGTTAGTTTTGCATTGCATACCTTTTTATTGGTGATTGCAACGACACACCAGCTCAATGAAAACCGTGCGAGTCAAGGTCAGCTCATGACCAGTCAGCTCGTTGCAGACAGCTTATCCGAGCTAGAACCGGCAAATACGGTTTCTTTAGCTCTGATTGCCAATCGCTATGCGACCAATCCAAGCGTTGCGTCTATTCGCATTCTTGATGCCAATAAACAAGTGTTGGCAACGAGCGGAATTTCGAAAACTCGCCAAGGTGAGATTTTTGCTCGCGATGCGCTGCAAAATGAAAAGAAAGTGGGTTCTATCGAGATTACGCTTATTCAGCCAAGTATTGGGGAAATTCTCCGCACTCAATGGCTGGCAATCTTAGCTTCTCTGTTTTTGCATGTTTTATTATGGCTTGCCTATCGCGCGATTGCTCGTCCGACCCGTAGCGAATATTTGGCACGCATTAATGAAGAGAACCGCTTAAAACATGAAATTCAGCAGTTAACTCAGGCATTGGCTTTAGAAAAACAAAATACAGTAACGTTGGTTGCTCAAGCCCAACAACAAGCGAAAGGTAAACCAGCGGCTCGTCCACAACCAGAGAAAACTACAGATTCAGCTGACCAAGATATGTTGGCACTCAATATTCAGTTTTATGACCCTAAACAGTTATTAAGCAGTGTCAACCAATCGGTATCTGTTCCGTACTTTAAACTCTGTCAGCTCTTTTTAAACAAGAGTATTGAGTTATGCGTTAAGCATTACCAGTTAAAGTTAGCGGACATTGAAGTCGTAAATGAATTTAATGCAGATGGCGCTACACTTGCGATTTCAACCTCGCATACTCACGCTGTAGAGTGTCTGCTTATGGTTGGAACCGTATTCCAGTTGCTCTCTGACGTTTTATATAAACGTTATCGCGAAGACAAACGCTTTGCGCTTCAAACTCGTAGTGCAACGTGTAATGCTGTAGAAGCGATGCAAATTGATGCGAAAGAAGCTGCTCAACGTTTAGCACAGCATCTTCATGCGAAAGAATCTGCTTTATATCTTGAGAATGATCAACTCAAAGCAATTCAAGACAGCTATCAACTTGTTGCAATGCCGAATCCAAGCAATGTCATGACTCGTCATGCATTTATGATCAATGGTATGAATGCAGAGTGTGCTGAACTTGCTCAAAATATTCGCACTGAGATTTTGATGGGAAAAAAATCAATCCCACAAAATGATAGTCCAAGCAGTGCAGCTTCATAAAAAATAACTGCGCATATCAGAACCTAGCCTTTTGGCTAGGTTTTTTTTATTTAAATTCATTGTTTTTATTTTAAATTATTCCATTTTCTTATGATTTATTTGTATAAATAAAGCTGGATCTATTCTATCTCGTTGCAAAGTTGGATAAATCAGAATCATAGGCAAAATTCTCTAAACAGCGTAAACTATGCAAAATTTATTAAATAGAAATTGTCTAACGACAAAAAAAGGTGAAAGCGAATGCCGCTGAGTCGTGTTGAAGATCTTGTCGCCGATATTCGTGCAGGCAAAATGGTTATCTTGATGGATGACGAAGATCGCGAAAATGAAGGTGATCTTGTCATTGCAGCAACGCATGTTCGTCCTGAAGATATTAACTTCATGATTACCCATGCACGTGGTCTAGTTTGCCTAACGTTAAGCCGTGAGCGCTGTAAGCAGTTAAACCTTCCGTTGATGGTTGACCAAAACGGTGCTCAGCATAGTACAAACTTTACCTTATCAATCGAAGCCGCTGAAGGTATTACAACTGGTATTTCAGCAGCAGAGCGTGCACATACAATTCAAGCTGCTGTCGCAGCGCATGCAAAGCCAAGTGATATTGTACAACCGGGCCATATTTTCCCGTTAATGGCACAGCCAGGCGGTGTTCTACATCGTGCAGGTCATACCGAAGCGGGCTGTGATTTAACACGCTTAGCAGGTCTTGAACCAGCTTCTGTTATTTGTGAAATCATCAATGAAGATGGCACAATGGCGCGCCGTGCAGATTTAGAAATTTTTGCCGAGAAGCATGGCTTAAAAATTGGTACAATTGCGGACTTGATTCACTACCGCATGACCAATGAGCAAACGGTTGAACGTCTGGATCAAAAAACGATTCAAACAGAATATGGTTCATTTGAACTCTATCGTTATCGTGAGATTGGTAACCCGGACATCCATTTGGCTTTAGTCAAAGGCGAGCCAAAAGAAGGTGTTACAACAGTACGTGTACATGGTTTCAGTCCAATTCGCGATTTACTTAAGCTCAATAAAGCTGATGGTGAACCTGCGTGGAATCTAGACCGTGCACTACAGACAATTGCAGCGAGTGATCGCGGTGTTTTAGTCTGGATCGGGCAAGATCATTTGCAAGACTTGGGACCAGCGTTGGATGATTTAAATAAACCAAAACCGGTGAAATCCAATGCAGCACTTTCACATCAATATCAAACCATTGGTGTAGGCGCTCAAATTTTGCGTGACTTAGGTGTTGAAAAAATGAAGCTTCTTAGCTCACCATTACGTTTCAATGCTTTATCTGGCTTTAATTTAGAAGTAGTGGAATATGTCACTGCTGATCAAATCACAACGAAATAATCGAGGTTGCTATGGCAATTCGCCGTATTGAAGGTTTATTACATCTCGCAAGCGAAGGTCGTTATGCGATTTTAGTGGGTCGTTTCAACAGTTTTGTTGTTGAACACTTATTGGATGGTGCAATCGACACATTAAAACGTCATGGTGTAAATGAAGATAACATTACTGTTATTCATGCTCCTGGCGCATGGGAACTCCCGATTGTTGCTAAAAAATTAGCTACATCAAATCAATTTGATGCAATCATCGCACTTGGCGCAGTTATTCGTGGTAGCACACCACACTTTGACTTCGTTGCTGGTGAATGTGCAAAAGGTTTAGGTGTAGTCGCGTTAGAAAGCAGCTTGCCTGTCATCAATGGTGTATTAACTACTGATAGCATCGAGCAAGCCATCGAACGTTCAGGTACAAAAGCAGGAAACAAAGGTAGCGAAGCTGCTTTAACTGCAATTGAAATGGTTAATTTATTAAAGGCAATTTAAAGCATGTCTCAAACACTGCAAGCCGCTTATGCAGCAAAACGCAAAGCACGTCGTTTTGCTGTACAAGGTATTTATGAGTGGCAAATGAGTCACAATCCTGTACATGAAATTGAAGCACGTACTCGTGCTGAAAATGCTATGCACAAGGTAGACTTAAATTACTATCACGAACTACTAACGCAAGTGATTGCACTGCGCGATGATCTTGATGCATTACTCATTCCGGTACTTGACCGTGAACTTAGTGCACTTGATGGTGTAGAGCTCGCAACCTTACGTTTAGGTGCTTACGAGTTACGTGATCATTTAGAAGTACCTTATCGTGTAGTTCTTGATGAAGCCATTGAACTCGCCAAACACTTTGGTGGAGCAGATAGCCATAAATACATTAATGGCGTTTTAGATCGTTTAAGTTCAACACTACGTAGTGCTGAAAAACAACAAGCAAACTAATAGGTTTGAAGTTGATATGGCTGAGTTTTCTATTATTGACCAATACTTTAACAGACAATCTTACACAGATGTCACCTTAGGTATTGGAGATGACTCAGCCTTAATCACCCCTCCCCAAAATCAACAATTGGTGATCTGTGCAGATACGCTAGTTGCTGGTCGTCACTTTCCTCTTGATACCTCTCCCCATGCAATTGGCTGGAAAAGTGTGGCTGTAAATCTTTCAGATATTGCTGCCATGGGTGCTAAACCCCATAGTATTTTACTTGCGTTAAGTCTCCCTACCATTGACCATGAATGGCTCGAAGGATTCAGTCAGGGCATCTATGACTGCTGTAATCAATTTGGTGTTGCTCTCATTGGTGGAGATACGACCCAAGGTCCACATCTGACCATTACCGTGACGGCGATGGGTTGGATTGAAGCTGGACAAGCTGTGTTACGTTCAGGCGCAAAAGTCGGTGACTATGTTTGTGTGAGCGGTCAAGTTGGAGATGCAGCTTATGGTTTACAACACCTAGGCCATCCATTACAAAAAAGACTAGACTACCCCACACCACGTTGTCAGCTTGGACAACAGTTAAAGGGCCTTGCTTCTAGCATGATTGATATTTCTGATGGATTAGCCCAAGATTTAGGTCATATTTTAAAAGCGTCAAAAGTCGGTGCTCGGTTATTTTTAGAAAAGTTACCGATTGATTCAACGCTAGAGAAACTACCAGAACAGCAGCGTTGGCAATATGCGCTAGCTGGTGGTGATGACTACGAATTATGTTTTACAATAACACCGCAAAATTATGAAAAACTTTTGCAAAAACAACTAGACATTAAGTTTACAATGATCGGACAGATCGTTGAGCAAACACAACTAACTTTTGAGCATTTGGGTTCGGATTACCCATTGCAAATTCATGGATACCAACACTTTGCATAAGCCGCCGATTCATTTTAAAGACATGTCTTGGTTCAACCGCTGCATCGTTTTCTGTGGAGTTGGTTTCGGATCTGGTCTCGCACCTAAAGCCCCTGGTACTTTTGGCTCTGCTTTTGCCCTACTCTTCGTTCCGATCTGGTTATCGCTTGGATTTAACTTAAGCTTAATCGCGATAATTATCATGTCCTTGGTCGGGATTTATATCTGTGGTCAAACTGCGAAAGTCATAAATGTACACGATGATGGTCGAATTGTGTGGGATGAATTTGCAGGGCAATCTATTACCTTTCTTCCTCTCATTTACTTACAACAAATGAACTGGATGTGGGTGATCGTCGGCTTCATATTATTTCGAATTTTCGATGTTTGGAAACCTTGGCCTATCCGTGTTATTGATCGTCAAGTGCATGGTGGTTTTGGTATTATGCTTGACGATATTATTGCCGGTGTATGGGCTGCTCTTTGTACACTAATTATTATCCATTTGACTTAATCATTAGAGTTATTCATGTCAACTACCGTCATTATTCTTGCTGCTGGTAAAGGAACGCGTATGCGTTCTCAGCTTCCTAAAGTATTACAACCTTTAGCGGGTCGCCCACTATTAGGGCATGTCATTGAAACAGCAAAACAATTACAAGCTAAAAATATTATTACGATTTATGGTCATGGTGGTGACCGCGTACAACAAACATTTGCCCAAGAAAATGTTCAATGGGTTGAGCAAGCTGAACAACTTGGTACAGGTCATGCAGTACAAATGACCTTACCTGTACTTCCTAAAGAAGGTGTTTCACTGATTTTATCAGGCGATGTGCCATGTATTAATGCAAATACGCTACAAAAATTATTAGACGCATCGACCCAAACAGGAATTGGCTTAGTTACGCTCACTGTAGATGATGCAACAGGCTATGGTCGTATTGTGCGTCAAGATGGCAAAATTCAAGCCATTGTTGAACATAAAGATGCAAACGAAGCACAACGCCAAATTAAAGAATTCAATACGGGCATTTACTGTGTTAGCAACGCAAAACTTCATGAGTGGTTGCCGAAACTTTCAAATGAAAATGCACAGGGTGAATATTACCTAACTGACATCGTTGCAATGGCAATTGCAGATGGCTTAGAAGTTGCCTCTGTTGAACCAGAGCTTGCTTTTGAAGTTGAAGGTGTTAATGACCGCTTACAACTTGCAGCTTTAGAACGCCAGTTCCAGCAAGAGCAAGTTAAAAAGCTCATGCAGCAAGGTGTAATGTTCTTTGACCCTGCACGCTTTGATTTACGTGGTTCTGTAAAAGTTGGACAAGACGTTCGTATTGATATCAATGTTATTATTGAAGGTGAATGTGAGCTTGGTGATTTTGTAGAAATCGGCGCTGGCTGTATTTTAAAGAACACCAAAATTGCAGCAGGCACTAAAGTTCAGGCCTATAGCGTTTTTGATGGCGCAGTTGTAGGTGAAAATGCTCAAATTGGACCATTTGCACGCTTACGCCCAGGGGCTAAATTGGCAAATGAAGTACATATTGGCAACTTTGTTGAAGTTAAAAACACATCGATTGGACTAGGTAGTAAAGCTAACCATTTCACATACTTAGGTGATGCAGAAATCGGTGCTGAATCAAATATTGGGGCAGGTACTATTACTTGTAATTACGACGGTGCAAATAAACACAAAACCACTATTGGCGATGCCGTTTTTATCGGTTCTAATAGCTCGCTGGTTGCTCCGGTGACCATTGGGAATGGCGCAACAGTTGGTGCGGGTTCTGTGATTACGAAAGATGTAGCCGAACAAAGTCTCTCCTTTGAACGTGCGCAACAAATTTCAAAAGCAAATTATCAACGTCCCCAAAAGGTTAAAAAATAAGAGGATTGAAGTATGTGTGGTATCGTCGGAGGCGTTGCAGAGCGTTGTGTAACCGAGATTTTAATTGAAGGTTTAAAACGTCTTGAATACCGCGGTTATGATTCTGCGGGTGTTGCTTTACTGAATAACCAACAAATTTTACGTGAGCGTCGTGTAGGTAAAGTTATTAATCTTGCCGATGCAGTTGCTGAACACCAGCTTACAGGGGCTATCGGGATTGCGCATACCCGTTGGGCAACACACGGTAAACCAACTGAAAACAATGCTCACCCACATATGTCGGGTAAGGTTGCTGTTGTACATAACGGTATCATTGAAAACTACCAAGAATTAAAAGACGACCTTCAAGCTTTAGGTTATGTTTTTACTTCTCAAACAGATACTGAAGTTGTTGCACACTTAGTTGCTGAAGCACTAAAAAGCACAGATAGCCTTTTAGATGCTGTTGAAACTGTTGTACCTCAGCTTAAAGGTGCTTACGCGCTCGGTATTATCCACAGCGATTATCCAGATGAACTCATTACTGTACGTGAAGGTTCACCTTTAGTCATTGGTGTAGGTATTGGTGAAAACTTTATTAGTTCAGACCAACTTGCACTTTTACCAGTGACTAACCGCTTTATGTACCTAGAAGAAGGTGATATTGCACGTCTTACTCGCACTTCAATTGAAGTATTCGCAAATGGCGAACGCGTTGAACGCCCAGTGCGAGAGCTTGATGCAACCGTAAGCAGTGCATCAAAAGGTGAATACAAGCACTACATGCTCAAAGAAATTTATGAGCAACCAGAAGCAATCAAGCAAACGATTTCTCAAGCACTTGATGGCAATAGCTTACGTGATGATTTCTTGAAAAATGCTGATGCAGATTTCAACAAAATTCAAAGCGTACAAATCATTGCTTGTGGTACAAGTTACCACTCAGGAATGATTGCGAAATATTGGTTTGAACAACTGATTGGCGTGCCTTGCCAAGTTGAAATCGCGAGTGAATTCCGCTATCGCACCCCTGTAATTGTTGAAAATACACTTTATATTTGTATTTCACAGTCAGGTGAAACTGCTGATACTTTAGCGGCACTACGTGAAACTCAAAAACGTGCGAAAGCAAACAATATCGATATTCAGACTTTGACTATCTGTAACGTTGCTACGTCTTCAATGGTTCGTGAAACTGATCATCACTTATTGACGCTTGCTGGTCCTGAGATTGGCGTTGCTTCAACTAAAGCGTTCACGACTCAGCTTGCTGCGCTTATGTTGTTAATCTTGAAAATTGGTCAAGTGAAACAACGTATTAGCCCTGCTCTGCTTGAAGAAATTACGCGTGAGCTATGGCACAGCCCGAAAGTTATTCTTGATACGCTTAAACATGATCCAGAAATTTTGCGTTTGTCTGAATTATTCGTTGAAAAAAATCACTGCTTATTCTTAGGCCGTGGCACGAATTATCCAATCGCATTGGAAGGCGCATTAAAACTTAAAGAAATTTCATATATTCATGCAGAAGGCTATGCAGCTGGTGAGTTAAAACACGGCCCATTGGCACTTGTTGATAATGAAATGCCGATCGTCATTCTTGCTCCAAATGATGAAATGCTTGATAAGCTAAAATCAAATATGGAAGAAGTTCAGGCACGTGGTGGTGAATTATTTGTTTTCGCTGATGAAAATAGCGGAATCAATGAAAAAGACCGTCAACACGTTGTACATATTCCAGCAGTAAACGAATGGTTAGCTCCAATCGTTTATAGCGTACCAGTTCAGTTGTTGTCTTATCACGTTGCTGTATTACGTGGTACGGACGTTGACCAGCCACGTAACTTGGCTAAGTCAGTAACTGTAGAGTAATAAATTAACAGACACTCGATGCATGTGTGTTTGGATAATATAGTTTTAAGCTGAACATTAAGGTTCTAAACTAGACATTAAAGTTGTAAACCAGAAAAACCCAGCCATGCTGATTAAAAAGCAGGCTGGGTTTTTCTTTGAATAGAACTCTGAGATTCTGCACACAAGAAAGAATTAGTAAAAATAAAAGATGGTTGTGGACAAGGTATGGGAAAAGATTAGCAACCATGGCTGACTATTCAAGATGTGTCTTCTCAAGAAGTCTCTCATCGTAATCTCAATTAGGGGCTATCCTCATTTAATAAAATAGCTAAAAATATTCCAATAACGAAGCTGAAGCTAATTCTTGTTGATCACCCAAACCAATGAAGTAATTCAGCAATAAAGGCTTTAATACTTTTTGAATATTATTAGGTGGCACTAAATATCTGGCACTCTCTAGCAAAACGAAGCCATGTACAATTGTCCACCACTGATTAGCGATCAGAAAGGCTGAATCCCTATGAAAACGCTTCTGCTCAATTGCTAACTGCACTGTTTCAGCAATCTTCTCCAGTGTGTATAGTCCCTCCTCCAAAGCAGATTTTTCCATAACTCTAAGATCACCTAAAGGGATGCTACCAAACATCACAGCGTATAAATGGCTATGTTCACGTGCAAATTGGATATAAGCATAGGTAAGACCCACTAAATACGATACTGAATCAAGTGATTGAGGAATAGCATCAAATGCGTGATCAAGCTGTTTAAAACCAAAAACAATCATTTCTTTTACAAGATTCTCAAGCGATCCAAAATGTGTATAAACACTCATCGTTGATGTACCTGTTTCAGCAACAATTTTTCTTGTGGTTAAAGCTTTTACACCATCTTCTGCAAGCACTCGTGCAGCTGCATTTATCAGTCGTTGACGCATGGATTCGTCATTATGTTTAGTCATTAATTCACAGCCTATTTCAAATTAATAACAAGTGTTATAACATGTGTTATTAAAAAATACTCAGATAGGATTTTGCCATGAAAGTGCTGCAAAATAAATGTGGTAATGGGCTAGCTTTTGCAATATTAACAATTTTTGTGCTGGTCTATGCACCAATGTCATTTGAATACTTTTTTAAATATTTTAATGATAATTCTCCTCAACTCTGGAATCATTTTTTTAAGTTCTTCGTAGGCGAAAAACACGCTTTAGGCTATGGATCAGTAGATTTCTCTCAACATACCGCTTATGTCAGTTCCAGAGTATCTATGCTCATCCATACAATGGGTGGTGGGATCGTTATCCTAATCTCCTGTTTACAATTCTATCGAACATTTCGTTTACGGCACCCTAAAGTTCACCGTGTATTGGGCTATATACAAGTCTTTTTGGTAACAGCTACAATGTTTGGTGCGATAAGCTATTTAATTAAGACAGGCCCAACTAATACCTATAATGGCTTGGCTTTTTATTTACAGTTATGGCTACTTGCAATCGGCACATTACTTTCTTCGTATCTTGCTATTTTCGCTATTATTAAGAAACAGGTCTTAATCCATCAAACATTGATGATCTTTAATTTTTCATTATTGTTATCTGCACCAGTTCTGCGTTTAGAATGGCTTTTTATTGGACAAATTCCAAATATTACTCAAGAGACTTCAAACCTATTTAGCGCTCTTATTTATGGTTATCTGGCTGTGCCTTGTGCGATATTAATTTCCAGACATATTGATTTTAGATACAAATTTTTAAATCCAACAGTAAGATCTAATAGCAATTTAGCTAAGATCATTGGTAAGTTTAGTCTCTTAACGAGTATTTTAATCATCGCACTTTATTATCGTGAGCAAAATGGCTTTGATGCTTTTTTTATTGTGACTATAGTTTTATCTTTACTTACGTATCTTATTTTTAATATATTAAGGCTTAAAGCAAAGAAAATAGATAATGAAATTGCATGGTTAGAATGGGAAATTCATTGTCTATCTTTCAAAGTCATACCATTGATTGCTCTTCCAAGTTGGTTATTATTATCAAATCTTATATCAAGTGAAGTTGCCTTTCATGCAGTAAGCCTGACTATTCCAGCACTTTGTTTCGCCTTAGGTTATTTCACTATGATTTGGAGTAGACGAGTTTTCATTATAAAAAATTCTGAGTAGATCATTCATCTTTTATACCGACCAAGTTGATAAAATCTCATGTGATTTACTATCTAAAAAAACCACTCAGTTTTAAAATAGTTTAGTTTTTTTAAATTTTTTTCTCTCTCTTTACAAAATAAGTAAATTTCTGATTGAGTTAGAGCATCATGTATTATTAGGATTGCAAAGGAATTTCTTAAATAAATGGTGTAAACGATAATTAAAGACGCCATGTATATTTCCTGAAATACGACTTTTTTCACAAGTAATCCAGATAAAGGACGCTTTGGTCTACTTTAATTTACAATTATATTGTCCAAACACAGAAGCCACCTTCGCTTTGACAACTCATTTATTAAAAAGCCCAGTATGTGTAAGTGCATATCGGGCTTTTTTATTCCATTCATACGGCCACACAGCCCCTTTCCTGTGAAAGAAAATCGAGTTTAATAATAGAGAAGTCCCCTAGGACCCTGTGTCACAACGGACTTTTTACTTTTGCGCTGATTTAAAGTTTGAGAGAGCATTGCGACACAGAGATAAAGGAGCTAAGCGAACTTAGCCCATTTCGGTTTTGTCGCAGCGTCGAATGATGCCGAACAAGTTAGGGGCTAAGTCCTGTGGGAGATCAGGACTTTGCAAACTGGTGTGTTTTAAACGTTGTACGGTTTGAGGCGAATACATCTGTGCAAGCTGTTGGCAAATACAATCGCAACTTGCTTGCACGTGTTCACCTGATAAGCAAATTCTTTTAAATTCCTGCTGAGCATTGGCGTCATCATTTGTAATACCGTAAGCACCGACCACAAGGTTTAAAAACAATATAAATTTATGAAGTTTCATATTATTCTCATGCTTATTTATATCTTTAAATAAAATAAAAATATGATTAACTTAAATATTAAAATAATTTTTCAAATAACAGTTAATCCTCCTATAAAAATAGGAAAATAAAACAATTAAGATTTTAAAATAAAAATAATTTATAAATTTAAAATATCAGGTAGCAAAAACCCAAATTTTAAATAAATAAAATAGTTAAATAAGAGAGAAAATAAGTTTGAATAATGGCATGGCCAACTCCTTAAAAATGGAGTCCTACCACCAAATCACCGCGAATTAATTTATGGTGGTAGAACGAAAGAGGGTTGACAGACTGGTGCCCATAGAGACCAGCACGCACGGGGCGTCCCCCTTCCGTCCTACCGCAAAGAAAGGGGACGCAAGGGTCTAACGACTTATAGTAGAACTATAATCCGCTATGGGGACTTACGGTCTGTCAAAACCGTCTGGCAATGTAGGCCAGCAACGAGATAATAATCGGTGATTTTAATTACGTCAATTTATTTTAATAAAAAATTTTAAATATAATAATTTTATTAATATTTAAATAATATTATCCTCTTTATTATACTTATGGTTTTTAATTAAATATAAAATTGAGTTATATATTTGGTTAATAAAATAGATTGAACGTTAATTTTAATTTAACAGTTTATATAAATATATAAGATGAGAAAAAGCGAGACATAGAAACAACTTATAGAAAGCACTTACTCCAAAGATGCTGCGCCCCACCTCTTACCATCTTTTTGAGAGCTTATTTTTAAGCTTTTACAGGTGAATGCTGTCCTAATCCTAGGCCGTCAACATCTTGCTATATTGCATAGTACAGACGTTAACCAACAGCCTAACTTGGCTAAATCAGTAACCGTTAAGTAATTTAAAAGTATTTCGTTATCAAAGCATTCATAACTTTGATAACTCATCTATTAAAAAACTAGATATGTCTTTGAAATACATATTGGACTTTTTTATTGTGTTCTTATAGCTCTAAAGTATAGTCTCATGCTTTTATTAAGAAATTCTAATAAATATAATAAAATCAAAATGTTAAATACAAAAACCAACAAAAACACTTGGATTTATATGTGAAAAATTATGGTATAAATCACGCTTCGAAATTTACTTGATAACTATTAATTTCGACTATTACAAAAACTTTCTAATTATAAGGAGCGACATATCATGGCTAATGGCTTTCCAGAAGGAAACTTTAGAATCGTTAACAAAGAAACAGGTGCATGTATTTCAAGTTTGTATGGTGGTCAAACCCATGGTGTACAAGATGCAGTAACTGCGCGTGGTGAAACGGGTAAGTTAGCGTACTCTCATACAAATGACCGCCTATTTACGGTACATGACAAGGTTAAAAATATAGACGAAGAGCTTTGGTATTTTGACAGTCACGCAGACGGCTGGGGTCGTAGAGTGAATATGCTTTATAACAAAGTTAAAGATATCCGTTCTCGTTGGGTGCTCGGTGCTTCTGTTGAAACAAATGCGATTGCATATAAATTATTAGATAAAGACTTAGAACATTTTCTTAGCCTTTTACCAAAGCAAGATGAAGAAACACTCGCCCACTTAAAAACCAGTGATTGTCTTGATATTGTTGGTTTATTAGAGACATTTATTCATAGTAACGGCGAAGAAAATATTAAATCGGAACTCATTGGCAAACTCGATGAAACTAAGCTGAACGAATATTTAAATGCCGTACTCGCTCATGAATCAATTCGTCGCATCGAACAAAAATTCGATGAATATGCACGCTCTCCTTGGCTCTTTTTAAATATTCCTGAACTTAAAGGTTTGTCTGAAAATCCTTTCGCTCAGAAGAATGAACAACTCTATAAAATTATTCTTGCCGCGGTGCAATTAGATGTCTTGGATCAAAAAGATTGGACTACAAGATCAGAGTTCCGATTGCATTTACGCCATGACAATATCGATGCTCTACTAAAAAATATGAAGAAAGAGAGCATGGCGGAGCTTCATGGAAAAGCATATAAAGAATATGAAAATACTCAAGACCTTAAAAAAGAAGCCGTAAAAGTCCTTCTAGAGCTTAGAAAAACGCTAGATTTACATACGAATGAAAAAAATATGGATACGGTCAAAAAGATTTTAAAGGTAAGCTTAAAATCAAATGAGTCTTTTGAACAACTGCAAACAGCGTTAAACAGTACCAATGGTAAAGAATTAAAACCAGTTAATTGGCACAGTGGCGGTGTTTTCTTGCAAGGCGCGGGTCGCCAGTACCAAACTAAATGGGCATTTGAAGATGGTTATATCTTTGTAGAAGGCCAACCAGATGCTGTACTGACACATCTCTGGGGTTCATCTGTAGGTATTAGTCAACGATCTGATGACCAAAAACAGCGCTGGGAACTTAAAAGTGCTTAATTTGAGCTAGAACATAAGATGGTAAGAGAAAATGCTCTTACCATCTTTATAAAATTTATATTGCGATATCTTTTACAGGTAAATGTTTACCTAACAATGAAAAAGTAACGTCCGCAACTTCCAACGGGTCTGAACTGGTCCAAATAATATGATTCCCCTCATTTGGACTTTCAGAACTTAACTTATATTGATTGAGCTGCCGAATTAATTGCGCTGTTACAGCTTCGGAAGGCTCAATAATTTGGATATCATGGCCTACAATTTCCTGAATCGTATCTGAGACAAACGGATAGTGTGTGCATCCTAAAATAATCGTATCGACTTTTTGCTCGACCAACGGCGCCAAAATATTTTTTAAATAATCTTCAACTTCCGCTGTATGTGCTTTACCCGTTTCAATTTTTTCGGCTAAACCAATACAAGGTACTAAAGACACTTTAATATCTTGCGCATACGTTTCAATTAAACTTTTTAAGTTTTTGCCTTTAACCGTAGTTGCAGTTGCCAAGACAGCAATATGCTTACTTTGTGTGATTGCTACAGCAGGTTTTACGGCGGGTTCTATCGCAATCAGTGGCACATTAATTTGTGCTCTAATCGTTTCAATCGCTACAGCCGTCATGGTGTTACAAGCAATCACAATCGCTTTGCATTTACCCTGTGCAACTAGGTTTGAAATTAAATGCGTGGTTCGTGAAACAATCCAGTCGCTTTCTTTGTCTCCATACGGGACATATTTCGAGTCAGCGAAATAGATAATATCTTCATTTGGAAGGGCCTGCCGAATGTGCTTAAAGAGAGACAACCCGCCTAAACCAGAATCAATCATTCCAATCGGGTTGTTATTGTTATTCATGGTTTATCCTGCATTTCATATATTTAGAAAAATTCTTTCATGGTTGCCAAGTCGTTGAGCACGACTTTGGGCTGAATGGTTTTTAATTTTTCAGCCGATGTATAACCCCAACCTACCGCAGCAAAATCAATACCTGCTTTATGTGCAGCTTCGCCATCCGTGGTTTGGTCGCCGACATAAATGGCCTGCTCTTTATTTAAATTCAAAATGTTGAGAACACGCTTAATTCGCTTCGCTTTGCCAAATATAGACGAGCCACCATCAATATGGCTAAAAAGTTCACATAGTTCTGTACCAAGAATACTTTGACAGTTTTCTTTAGAGTTTGAAGTAATAATTGCGAGCGTATATCCCCGCTTATGCAGTTCAATTAAGTGATCGCGCATGCCTTCAAACATGTAAACTTCTTGGTCTCTTTCTTTCATTAGCTGAATAAAATCTTTGGCAATCCAAGGTAGTTTCCACCTAGAAACATTCATTTCTTTCATAATTTCTTTTGGTGAAAGATGTTTGTACTGCTCTACTTCATGTAGCTCTACAGATTTAAACTTATACTTTGCGGAAAGTTGATTTAAAACGCTTAGAAAAAAATGAAAGGAGTCGACTAAGGTACCATCTAAATCAAAAATAATAGCCTGATATTCTTTTAGGTTTTTTTCCATTTCTAATTTCGAAAATATATTTTTTATTATTATATTCTGTTTTCTATCGGTTTTTAAATCAGGCCCAATGAGGACCAGATCTAAATTTTGAATTTTGTTTTAAGCTGCCGCTTTTTGTTCCTTAATCCAATTTTTAATACGTGCATCCAATATATTTAAAGGCAGTGTTCCTGCATTTAAGATCATGTCATGGAATGCTTTGATATCAAAACGGTCTCCAAGCTCCTGTTTGGCGAGCTCCCGTAGCTCTAAAATTTTTAGTTGTCCCATCTTGTATGCCAATGCTTGGGCAGGAATAGCAATATATCGATCAGTCTCTGCCTGAATATCTGGTTCATCTAAAGCTGAGTGTTCACGCATAAAATCAATCATTTGCTGACGGGTCCATTTTTTATAATGTACGCCAGTGTCCACCACTAAACGACAAGCGCGGAACAACTCGCTCGATAGTCTTCCATAGTCTGAAAGCGGATCTTTATAGAAACCAACGTCTTTACCCAATTGCTCGGCATAAAGTGCCCACCCTTCAATGTAGGCGGTGTCGTTGGGTTGCTTTCGGAACATCGGCAAATTTGGCAGGTTTTGGGCAATATCAATCTGCATATGGTGGCCGGGAATAGCCTCATGGTAAGCGGTCGCTTCCATTGATATTTTGGAACGTTCAGAGAAGTCGCCAGTATTTACATATACTTGTCCGGGGCGTGAACCATCAGGTGTGCCTTGGTGATACTCCGCACCTGCCGCTTCTTTTTCTCGATATTGCTCTACAGGCAAAACTTCGACTTTATTTTTGGGCAATAAACCAAAGAGCTTCGGTAACTCTGGTTGCATTTGGGCAATATACCCGCGATAAATCTCTAAAATTTCTTCACGAGATTTTGGGAAAACAGCTGGATTTGTTTTTAAAGATTGTTGGAAACTTTTTAAGTCATTGAAACCTTGTGCTTTGGCAATTTTAAGCATTTCCGCTTCAATACGAGCAACTTCTTTTAATCCGAGCTGATGAATAGTTTCAGGGCTTTCTGAGGTTGTCGTATTATCTTCTACATAAAAACGATAGAGCTCATCACCGTTTGGCAAGCTCCATATACCCTCGTGCTGTCGTCCATAGGGTAAGTAATCTTTCTGAATAAACGTGCCGAGTTTTTGATAAGCAGGGCGAACATTCTGATCTATGGCCTGTAGTATTTCACGGCTTAAACGCTCTTGTTCTGCTTTCGAAATGTTTTTTGGAAATTGCTTTAATGGAGAAGCAAACACGCTGTCTTTCCCTGCAGGAGTTGCAATGCTATCAACCTGCTTCACCACTTTTTCAAGTAAATATTTCGGTGGCATTAAACCATCTTTTTGTCCTTGTTTTGCTAACTGAATACCTTGATCAAGAATAAGTGGGATTTGTTTTAAACGAGCAATATAGTCTTGATATTCCTTAGCATTATTAAATGGAATTGCACTAATAAATCCCGGAAATTGTAAATGTAGCCCCCACATTTGATTAAAAGGCATCTCATACAATTTCAAATCATAATTTTTAAGTGTTTCTTTCAACTGATAAATCATCAAGTCTTTATTTAATTGATCAGTTGCTGAAAATCCTGTGCTATCAATCGCTTCAAAACGTTTTAAAAAATTTTCCGTACTTTTTTTATCTTTCTCGATCTGAGTTTTTGAAACCTCGGTCCATCGATTGTTGTAGCGTAAATCTCCTAAAGTCGTTGCAGTTTCAGGATTATTTTTTAAAGTGTATTCCCACTGTTCTTGTAAAAGCTGGTTTAAAGCTTTCACCCGAACAGAGACATTACTGTTTTGTTTAGATTGTGATTTTTCGATGGTATTTGTATTTATTTCGGGGGTTGCAGCATCAGAAGAATGAGACATCCAAAATAAAACACTGATACAAGCAAAATGTAAGGTTCTGTTTTTCATTTAATTATCCAGAAATATTTAACGAAGTTTAAAATAAAGACAAAACAAATTACGTGCCAAGCAGCCTACAAAATAGTGTAAAAATCGAGTATTTTTTAACTCAATGATTTTATAAATTAATTTTCTTTTTAATTAAATTATTTATAGTTGCTATCTTTATTCCGAATCTGACTTTAATTTACTAGAAAGTCAAAAAAAGAGCACATGAGCGATCTCAGTGCACTTTTTTATTTCTACATTAAAAATTGTTTCTCAAGAAAACAAATATTGATAAACAATGTATGCAGCCAGTTTTGCTGTTCTATTGTCTAAATCAAATTTTGGATTGCACTCAGCAATATCTAAAAGTTTGATTTTTCCAGTCTCTTGAATATGCTTAAAAATTGCTTCAAAAGTGGCTAAATCAATTCCTTTTACAGCTGGTGCACTGACTCCGGGTGCAACCGCAGCCGTGAAGACATCTAAATCTATCGTAACGTACAAACAGTCTACTTTTTCAATAAAAGCATCAACCGCTGCGAGCACGTTGTTTAGGTTAAAAATATTAACCTCATGATCGCGTAAATATGAACAATTCAGCGCATCGGCTGTATCAAACAAAACTTTAGTATTGGCGTGGTTAGCAACCCCAATACATAAGTAATTAAATTGTTTTTGATGCTGTTCTGAAAGTCGCGCTGCTTGTAAAAAAGGTGTTCCAGAAGTTGCATGCTCTGCTTCACGCAAATCGAAATGGGCATCAAAATTAATAATGCCTATTTTTTTATCTGGTACGTGGGCTTGTACATATTGGAACAGACCGCTAAAGCTACCAAAAGCAACTTCATGTCCACCACCCAATACAATCGGTTTTAAACCATTTTGTAGGCTAGTTGCGACTTGTTCTGCTAACTCACTTTGTGCTTGCTCTAAATTGTCATATTCGCAGGTCACGGTACCCAAATCGACAATACTGACTGGACGATGAATCGGTAAGTTAGCAAGCTGATTACGGATTGCATCTGGCGCATCGGCAGCACCGACCCGACCTTTATTACGTTTCACGCCTTCATCAGAGCTAAAACCAATCAACGCAAATTCAGCATGTTGGGTTTTATTCATAATATGGTGAATACGTTGGTGTGCTTCACCCTCGCCATCATGGCGACCTTGCCATTTAAATGTGTGATTCATGTGACACCGTTTAAAAAATAACTTCTTGTCCATGCTGAACGACTCGCTTAGGCAAATCGCCGCCAAGCCAGTAAACAATTTCAGATGGATGCTCAATATCCCAAGCCACAAAGTCAGCGACTTTACCCTGCTCCAAACTGCCGTGTGTTTGCTCTAAACCAAGTGCTTGTGCAGCATGAATGGTGACACCAGCTAATGCTTGCTCAGGCGTTAAACGGAATAACGTACTGCCCATGTTCAGCATTAAACGTAAAGAAAGTGCTGGAGATGTGCCCGGATTTAAATCACTCGAAAGCGCAATACGCACGCCATGTTTAATGAGACTTTCAATCGGTGGATATTGTGTTTCACGTAATAAATAAAACGCACCCGGTAATAACACAGCAACCGTACCCGACTCCGCCATGGCTTTGACATCATCTTCGGTCATGTACTCTAAATGGTCAGCCGACAAAGCATGATAACGTGCTGCCAAGCTTGAGCCACCTAATGATGAGAGCTGTTCAGCATGAAGCTTAACGGGTAGACTCAATGATTGTGCTGTTTTAAAAACACGTTCGACCTGAGCAGGTGAAAATGCTAAATGCTCGCAGAACGCATCAACTGCATCGACTAAACCTTCAGCATGCAGTTTAGGCAACATTTCTGTACAGATATGCTCGATATAAGCATCGCTTTGGTCTTTGTACTCTGGCGGTAAAGCATGAGCAGCTAAACAGGTACTTTTGACCGTCATTGGTAAAGCTTCACCAATTTGACGGATCACACGCAGCATTTTGCGCTCGTTTTCGTAGTTGAGTCCGTAACCAGACTTAATTTCGATGGTGGTTACACCGTCTTGTTGCATGCAACGAATACGTTTCAGTGCCGAATTTAATAATTGTTCTTCGCTGGCTTCACGGGTTGCACGCACTGTGCTGGCAATACCACCACCACTTGCTGCAATTTCAGCATAACTTACGCCTTGCAAGCGCTTTTCAAACTCAACACTACGGTTACCACCAAATACACTATGCGTATGACAGTCGATGAACCCTGGGGTCACCCAAGCGCCTTTTAAGTCAACTGTTTCGGAATATGTGTCGGCAGGAAGTTGTTGTTGTTTTCCAATCCACTGAATGAGATGCCCTTCTGTGACAATTGCAGCATCTTCAATGTAGGAGTATTGCCCATTTTGCATGGTCGCAATGTGGCAATTCTGCCAAAGTTTTTTCATGAGCCTTTCCTCAAAACTGCCCAATAGTTAAACCATTGGGCAGTTCATTTGTTAGCTTTCTATCTCAACATTTTGCTGGATAGGATTACTTTCCTTTCCCAAGTTTTGCTGTGGTTTTACCCATATGCGATAAGCAATAGTTAAGAGTGCAAGCCATGTTATTCCGACATAAATTGCAGGACGTGAATCAGGGAAATAACCCATCATCACTAAAATAAACACCATAAAACCAATCGCGAACGCAGGTGCAACTGGCCAACCCCATACAGGGAAATCAAGTGCTTTAATTTCAGCAGTAGATAATTTACGGCGCATCGCAACTTGCGAAAGTAAAATCATGAGCCATACCCAAACCGTTGCAAAAGTCGCAATTGATGCAATGATCATGAATACATTTTCAGGAATTAGGTAGTTCAACACCACACCAATTAACAGCACGCCAGCCATAACCACAACAGTCATCCAAGGCACACCATTACGCGATAATTTTTGGAAAATGCGAGGTGCTTGACCACGGTTTGCCATACCATAAAGCATACGGCCAGCGCCAAATACATCACTATTAATTGCCGAAATCGCAGCAGTCACCACCACAATATTTAGAATATTCGCAGCAGATTTAATGCCTAAATTTTCAAAAATTTGTACAAATGGACTACCTTGGCTACCAATTTGATTCCATGGGAAAATCGACATCAAAACAAAAATGGTCAGTACATAGAAAAGTAAAATACGTACTGGAACAGCATTAATTGCTTTTGGCAAAGTGGTTTTAGGGTCTTGTGACTCACCAGCAGTTAAACCGATAATTTCGATACCACCGAAAGCAAATACAACCACAGATAAACATGCAACTAAGCCTGCAATGCCATGCGGCATAAAGCCATCATAAATCCATAAGTTTTGAATACCCGGTACCACACTGCTATGGTCAGCGTGGAAGCCATAGAACATTAACCCTATTCCGCCTAAAATCATGGCAACAATGGCACTGACTTTAATGATGGAAAGCCAGAATTCGAGTTCACCAAAGACTTTAACGTGAATCAGGTTAATAGCACCCAAGAACATAATTAGGGATAAAATCCAGATCCACCGTGGTACATCGGGATACCAGAACCCCATATAAATACCAAAAGCGGTGACATCGGCAATCGCAACAATCACCATTTCAAAAACATAAGTCCAGCCTGTCGTGAAACCTGCCAGAGGACTAATGTATTGTGATGCATAGTGGCTAAATGAACCGGATACTGGGTTATGGACAGCCATTTCACCCAATGCGCGCATAACGATATAAATTGCAATCCCTGCAACGATATACGCCAATAATACTGAAGGCCCCGCCATTTTAATGGCGGTAGCCGAACCATAGAAAAGCCCAGTTCCAATTGCTGAGCCCAATGCCAAGAAACGAATATGGCGGGTGTTCAATCCCCGCTGTAGTGTGGAGTTTTGTGACATTATAATCTCCAATCCTTGAGGAAATTTAGTTAGATTCGGCCACTCCATGTGACCGTTTTATCAATCACACTTCAGATAAACTAGGGAGTAGTTTTGGAATAAGTAACTCGTTTAAACAGCCACTCGAAAGTAATTCACTTGCTTGTTCAATATCAGGAGCAAAGAAACGGTCTTCACTGTAGTAAGGAACTTGATCGCGCAAGATTTTACGAGCTTGTTCAAGTTTAGGCGAGCTTTTTAAGCCTTCACGGAAGTCTAGACCCTGACAAGCGCCTAACCATTCGACAGCTAAAATGCCACGGACGTTGTCAGCCATATACCAAAGACGTTTACCTGCATTCGGAGCCATTGATACATGGTCTTCCTGATTCGCTGAAGTTGGCAAACTATCAACACTCGCTGGATGTGCAAGTGCTTTGTTATCACTCGCAAGAGCTGCTGCTGTCACTTGAGCAATCATGAAACCTGAGTTCACACCACCATTTGCAACCAAGAACGGTGGAAGCTGTGACATGTGACGGTCCATCATCATCGAAATACGACGTTCTGAAAGTGAACCAATTTCTGCGATTGCCAATGCTAAATTATCTGCCGCCATTGCTACAGGTTCTGCGTGGAAGTTACCACCAGAAATCACATCACCTTGTTCTGCGAAAACAAGTGGGTTATCAGATACCGCATTTGCTTCAATTTCTAAAACTTCAGCAGCCTGACGGATTTGAGTTAGACATGCACCCATCACCTGTGGTTGGCAACGTAAAGAATAGGGATCTTGAACTTTGCTACAGTCTTCGTGTGAATGTGCAATTTCACTCGAATCCGTCAATAAGTCACGATAAGCCGCCGCAACATCAATTTGACCACGTTGACCACGTACTTCATGAATACGTGCATCGAACGGTGAGCGTGAACCCAGCATTGCTTCAACACTTAAGCCACCACAAACTGTCGCAGCAGCAAATAAATCTTCAGCTTCAAACAAGCCACGTAAAGCATAAGCAGTCGAAACTTGTGTACCGTTTAAAAGTGCCAAGCCTTCTTTCGCTGCTAAAGAAATTGGTTCTAAGCCTGCAATTTTTAAAGCTTCAACTGCTGGTAACCATTCACCTTTATAACGCGCTTTACTTTCACCAAGTAAAATCAAAGACATATGTGCAAGTGGTGCCAAGTCACCTGAAGCGCCGACTGAACCTTTAAGAGGAATGTGCGGATAAACTTCAGCATTAATTAAAGCCAACAAAGCATCAATGACTTTACGGCGAATACCTGAGAAGCCACGTGCCAAGCTATTTGCTTTCAATAGAATAATTAAACGAACCATTGCATCATCAAGTGCTTCACCTACACCTGCTGCATGTGAAAGAACTAACGAACGCTGTAATTTTTCTAAATCTTCAGGAGCAATCTTGGTTGAAGCAAGTAAACCAAAACCTGTGTTAATGCCGTAAGCTGTACGCCCTTCATTTACAATCTGTTCTACACAAGCCACGCTTGCGTTGATTGCAGCTGAAGCACTTTCATCTAATTTAACTTTAATCGGGTTGAGGTAAGCTTGACGTAAATCAGCTAAGGTTAATTTTCCCGGTTGGATCAGTAATTCCATGTTGGCTTCCTAATTTTTTGCACTATATTCTGCTGAGACAGTGCTTTTCACAATTGCAAAAAGCACCGCCAGTTCTTCCATGTATTTTTATTGCGTGATCATTGGCAAGTTTAAGCCTTGCTCTTTCGCACAGTTAATCGCAATTTCATAACCGGCATCGGCATGACGCATAACACCTGTTGCAGGGTCATTGGTCAGTACACGAGCAATACGTGCAGCAGCTTCATCTGTACCGTCACACACAATCACAACGCCTGAGTGTTGAGAGAAGCCCATACCTACACCACCACCATGGTGTAAAGAAACCCAAGTTGCGCCGCCTGCTGTATTAAGCAAAGCGTTTAATAAAGGCCAGTCTGATACTGCATCTGATCCATCTTGCATTGCTTCAGTTTCACGGTTTGGACTCGCAACTGAACCTGAGTCTAAGTGGTCACGACCAATCACAACTGGAGCTGATAATTCACCGCTACGAACCATTTCGTTAAATGCCAAACCAAGTTTTGCACGTAAGCCTAGACCAACCCAACAAATACGTGCTGGTAAGCCTTGGAAGCTAATACGTTCACGAGCCATGTCTAACCAGTGATGTAAATGTTCATCATCAGGAATTAACTCTTTAACTTTGGCATCTGTTTTATAAATGTCTTCTGGGTCACCAGAAAGCGCTGCCCAACGGAATGGACCAATGCCACGGCAGAACAATGGACGGATATATGCAGGTACGAAGCCAGGGAAATCAAAAGCGTTTTCTACGCCTTCTTCTTTCGCCATTTGACGGATGTTATTACCGTAGTCAAATGTTGGAACACCCATTTTTTGGAAATCGAGCATTGCTTGTACATGTTTCGCCATCGACTGTTTTGCAGCTTTTACAACAGCTTCTGGTTCAGTTTTCGCACGTTCACGGTATTCATCCCAAGTCCAGCCTACTGGTAAGTAACCATTAAGTGGATCGTGTGCACTTGTTTGGTCGGTGACCATATCAGGACGTACACCACGGCGAACAAGCTCAGGTAAAATCTCTGCAGCGTTACCATGAAGCGCAATTGAAATAACCTTGCCTTCTTTGGTGTAACGATCAATACGCGCTAAAGCATCGTCTAAATCAGTTGCTTGTTCATCTACATAACGAGTACGTAAACGGAAATCGATACTTGCTTGTTGGCATTCGATGTTTAAAGAACAAGCCCCTGCAAGTGTTGCAGCTAAAGGCTGAGCGCCACCCATACCGCCTAAACCAGCAGTAAGAACCCAACGACCGTTTAAATCACCATTGTAATGTTGGCGGCCAGCTTCAACGAAAGTTTCATAAGTACCTTGCACAATGCCTTGGCTACCGATGTAGATCCAAGAACCCGCTGTCATTTGACCGTACATAGCCAAAGCTTTAGCGTCTAACTCGTTGAAATGTTCCCAGTTTGCCCAGTGCGGTACAAGGTTTGAGTTTGCAATTAAAACGCGTGGTGCATCTTTATGAGTTTTAAATACGCCGACTGGTTTGCCTGATTGAACTAATAAAGTTTCGTCAGTTTCAAGATTTTTTAAAGTATCTACAATTTTGTCGAAACATTCCCAGTTTCGTGCTGCACGGCCAATACCACCGTATACAACCAACTCTTTCGGGTTTTCTGCAACGTCCGGATCAAGGTTATTCATCAACATACGTAATGGGGCTTCAGTTAACCAACTCTTAGCCGTTAATTCAGTGCCACGTGGTGCACGAATTTCTACATCACGAAATTTTGTTGTCGTTGTTGTCACAGGCGGACTCCTTCCTTTGAGCTTACATCAGCAGAACATCACTTGTTTCTGCATTTGTATAGTAATGTATTAACTTGTATATACATCCATATACTACACAAATATTTTACGGCGTGAAGAGGGTTCCTCATATTTTTTTAAAAAAATTGAATAAGCATATGAATTAAATTAATTTATTTTTATATTAGACATAAAAAAAGCACATATCTTTTAAATCGACATGTGCTTTTTAAGTAATAAATAATGTCTTTTTATCGTTGAATTAACTCAATGACATAGCAGCTTTTGATTTGTTTTTTGGGAAAACTGATCGATTTCACGCCAGCATTTCTCTCAATTTTTAATGTCTCGTGAGCAGCAAGCTGAACGGAATGATCATCAACATTTACTTGTGTTTCACCACCCTGATTAAAAATAAAAATCAGATCTGCCGAGCTAATAAATGCTTGATCCGCTGCATCATTCAACCACTGAAAACGGGCATGAAACTTTGCAGGATCATAAATTAAATTTAAATCTCGAATTGCACTGTCTAGCAGTTCACTTTGAACCTGACTTTCACCATGAAAAGCAAAAATATCGCCTTGGTTCAACCTTTTGGCAGGAAGATCATCGACATGCAGCACCATGCCTTGTCCATCGAGTACGCTAATAATGCGCTGCTTATTGGGAAATAAAGAAAATGGCCCAGAAGTGGTCACATCAGCCATCGAAATGCGCCAATCGAAATCAGCTTCACCTTGGCTTCGAGCAATTTCTAAAGTAAAGCCAGCACCATTTTTCCAAAGCATTTTTGTATATTGATCGGCCCTGATCAATTCAATCATGGGTTAAATTTCCCTTCGAGATAATAGCGGCTACCCGGATAAATCAGACGTGCGCTTGAAATGAGTTGTTTGTTTGACCACGTGCGGCGACGGATCAGTAAACACGGCTCAGCTTTGGTGATCTTTAACCATTTACACTCTTGCGGAGAGGCTAAAACGGCCTCGACAATATGCTCACCTTCTGACACAGGTGCTTTCGCCATTAAGTAAGCATTTGGGGTAATGGTTTTAAAATCTTGTTGTAGATAATCTGGAATGAGCGCTGCGTCGACTAAACGATCTTCGACCTGAACAGGTACATCATTTTCATAATGCACAATAATCGAGTGAAATAATCTTTGCCCTTCGCGAGTCTGCATTAACACGCTTTGCTCTGCATTTGCATAAATTTGTTCTAAGACTAAAACTTCAGCGTGGTGCTTATGGTTTCGTGCAATAATCTCATCGGCAATATTATTAATCTGAAAAAGTGCAGTTCGGCCTTGCCCTTCAGCAACGAAAGAACCAACGCCTTGAATTCTAACAAGTAGGCCCTCAGTCGTTAACTCACGAAGCGCACGGTTTACAGTCATACGGCTACAACCGAGTTGATTAACCAGTTCACTTTCCGAAGGAATTTTTTTATTTACAGCCCATGAACCTTCATAAATTTTTTGTGAAATCAGTTGTTTTACGCGTTGATATAAAGGAACTGGACTATCAGCTTCAATCGAAAGCTCAGTATGTTCTTGTTTTGATGTTCTGGGCATAACAAATACTCAAAAAGGCGGCAGGCAAAAAGGTATTTTAGTTGACATGCTATGTATATACAACCACATACAACATGTTAATTTATGAATTAAATAGATTTTAAAAAGTTTAAAAATAAACATAGCTCGATAAGAGCTAATTTAAAGTTTTATGTAGAGAAATTCAAATATATAAAGGCTTTATCAATATTTATTTAATAGTTATTTCTGCTATGCCCGTGCTCCATTCAAGGATGTAAAAGTATTGTCTTTTCTGGTTTACGAAATGCTGCTTAAAATTTTTATTTAAAATAACTGATCGATAGTATTCTTCTGCCACACAGTATATTAATAAAGCTGGAAGCACATCGAATGCGTAATTATAAAATAGATATTCTTCGAGGAATGTCTATCCTTTTGGTTCTTTTACACCATTTTAATATTCCTTATAAACTTAAAGATACATGGTTAGGTTTTGATTTCTTAGGTGAAGCATTTAGCACAGTCATCGCAAGAAACGGAAATTATGGCGTCACCATGTTTTTTGTGATTTCGGGTTTTTTAATTACCCATCACACCTTAAAAAGAGATAAACAATTTTCCGCAATTAACCTCAAGCATTTTTATATCCGACGGGCAGCGCGTATTTTACCGTGTCTGGTTTTACTCATTTTAGGTGTAAGCATACTTGGTTCATTTGACTTAAAACCCTTTATGAACCAAGCACCCAATGGTATTGAGGTTTCCTATCCTTTAACCATATTTGCAGCTTTAACCTTCTGGATGAACATCCTGATTATTAAATTCGGTTGGGTAAACTATGCTTTGGGCGTGTTGTGGTCGCTCTCTGTAGAAGAAGTTTTTTACTTTGTTTTTCCATTATTGTGCCTGTTCACGCGTAGTAATAAGGTCTTTATTGCTGCATTGATTGGAGTGATTTTATACGGGCCTTATTTTAGATCTCTACATTTTGGAGAAGAAAGTGGCGCCTATTTATATCATTATTTTTCAAGTTTTGATGGTATAGCAATTGGCTGTTTAACGGCGATATTCTCTCATGCCTACCAACCAGATTGGACTTATAAAAAACCTCTTTCATGGCTAATTATTTTGAGCATGACCGCTCTATATTTATATGCGCCAATTAAAGAAGTGAGTACTTGGGGTATTAGCTTATTTGCTCTTGCCACAGGCTTAATGATTTTGTGTTTTCAACATCCTTCCGAAACGCAAGCGCATAACCTCTTTACAAAAATCATGGTTTGGTTGGGGCAAAGAAGTTATGAAACTTATTTGTTTCATCTGGTTGTGTTGGGGCTTATGAAAGTTACCTTTATTCCGGCTCAAACCGACTCTAGCATCAAAATTATGCTTTTAATTGGCTATCTGGTTCTAACTTTCATCATTAGCGCAGCGATTGAAAAATATTATTCGACACCACTTAACAGCTACATTCGAAAGATTTTCATTAAAGACAAATCATAAAAAAAGCCCCTTTAAAATAGGGGCTTTTTTAATTAAGCGATCAACATGGTTTCATCTTCTTGTTTAAAAGGATTAGACCAGTTCTGCCAAGCTTGTGGTCCTAAAGCCATTTCCTCATCACTTAATAAACAACGATCTAAGCGTTCTATTAAAGCTTGCTCATCCATTTGCATACCAATTAACACCAGCTCCTGACGAGCGTCACCTGTTTGAGCATCCCAAACCTTTTTAATTTCTTCAATACTGGCAAGGTCACTCGGCCAGTCTTCTTCTGCAACGGCCGCCCACCAATAACCTGCTAATCCGTGCCGCGCCATCGCACCTGCTTGTGACCATGAGTAAGCCAATGTCGGTTCAGCAGCCAACCAGAAAAAGCCTTTAGAACGAACGACACCCGGCCATTCAGCCTGCACCAAATTATAAAAACGTTCTGGATGGAAAGGTCTGCGGGCACGGTAAACAAAGCTACTGATTCCATACTCTTCAGTCTCTGGCGTATGCTCACCACGTAACTCTTTTAACCATCCCGGTGCTTGTGCAGCTTCATCAAAATCGAATAATTGTGTATTTAAAATTTTATCTAAAGCGATCTTTCCAAATTGAGCAATTTCAATTCGAGCGCGCGGGTTTAGAGTTTTTAAAATTGCAATGAGTTGGTCTTGCTGAGCCTGATCAATCAGGTCAATTTTATTCAGCACGATTACATCACAAAACTCGATCTGATCAATGAGAAGATCGACCACAGTTCGCTCATCTTGTTCGCCCAAGGACTCACCACGTTGTTGCAGAGAGTCGACTGAACTGTAATCTTTAAGAAAGTTAAAAGCATCGACTACCGTGACCATAGTGTCGAGTCGAGCAAACTCATTGAGTGAATTTCCATCTTCATCTTCAAATGTAAAAGTTTCTGCAACAGGCAGTGGTTCAGAAATGCCAGTTGACTCAATCACCAATTGATCAAAGCGCCCTTCGTCGGCTAAGCGTCTCACCTCAACCAGTAAATCTTCTCGTAGCGTGCAACAGATACAGCCATTACTCATTTCAACCAGTTTTTCATCTGTCCTTGAAAGTTCCGCCCCACCTTCGCGTACTAATGCCGCGTCAATATTCACCTCAGACATATCATTAACAATCACGGCAATGCGGCGGCCTTCACGATTATTTAAAATATGGTTGAGTAATGTGGTCTTTCCTGCACCTAAAAAGCCAGATAAAACAGTGACGGGAAGCTTGGCAAATGAGTTGGCGATTGCAGTGCGCATGGCTTGATCTCTTTGAATAATATTTAAACTGATCATGGCTGGCCATTTAAGTATGGCCAGATCACAGGCGTAATCTATTTCTAAACCACAATAATGTTATGTTATAACATAACTATTGATCAAGTTTTTATTCCAGTTTTATTTAAGCCAAATCACTTAGTCTTTGAAAAAATTGCTTTTATAGTTACTGACAAATTGAGGTTCTATAGTGATGGTCAGGCCCCCATGAACGGAATCCTTGGCTATCAATATGAATTTGTCCCGAAGCATAAACACCCAGACCCATGTTAAGTGCTTGCCCCTTGGTTTCCCAGAACTGACAAAGTTTGGTTTTGGTTTGTTGAATATTAAACTGGTCTAAATCGGTAGGCAGTTCTGGTCCAATTCGAAAATCAAGCGCTGCATTAAAGACATGTCGAGAAGCATCTGCACCACCCGCACAGCGGTTTAAAGATAAAGCTCGATAGGCCGATGTCACTTCAAAATCGTTAATCACACCATCATCAACTAATGCTTTTAAAATGCTAAGCGTCGGAACGATGTTGGACCAAATCTCTCTTGGTGGCACCGCATACGGCTCAACTCCACATTTTTGCCAATCGCGAGCCGAGCGTAATAACTCATGGTCTGGAACTAAATTGGCAAGCCCTTTTTGCTTAAGAAATTGCTTATAAGCTTGTACAGACTGTCCGTGATCTGCGGTTGCGATCCAAGCCACATAATCTTCGGGTTGCTGCTTTATTCTGACCACTGTTTTTATAGGCTGCGGCAAAGTGTGGGTATGTAGAGGAGTTGTTGGCTTGGGCGTTTGAGTACTACACGCTGTAAGAGATAATAAAATTAAACCTAAATAACGTTTCATAAATATGCTCTATCTTCGCCAAAAATGGGAAGACTGCTCATCATTAAATTGAACAAATGTTATATTATAACAATAATAAAGTCCTTTAATTTCTGTTGTTAAATTTTAAAAATAAAAAAGGACGTATGAGATACGTCCTTTTGGTAAATACAACTTACGCTGTTATTAAATATCGGCTTCTAGAGCAGTTAAAGACTGCTCAGCTTTTAGTTTTCGGCGTTTAAATTGATAAGCCACCATCAAACATAAGATCCAGCCAGGAATCATCATGACCGCAACACGCATATCTGGTGTTAAAGACATCACGATTAAAATGCCCAACATAAACACGATGCATAAATAGTTGCTAAATGGATACATGAAGCTTGGGAACTTCGTTGTTTGCCCTTGGCGTTGCATATATTTGCGGAATTTTAAATGCGTCCATGAAATTACAACCCAGTTAATCACAATGGCTGCAACCACAAGCATCATAAGTAAGCCAAATGCTTTTTCAGGGAAAATATAATTTAACAATACACATAAAATAGTCACAGCAGCAGAAAGGATCACTGCATTGGTTGGAATGCCGCGTTTATTAATGTGTGCAAATACTTTTGGTGCATTTCCTTGCTGAGCAAGACCAAGCAACATACGGCTACTGCAATAACTTGTACCGTTATAAACTGAAACAGCAGCAGTCAAAATCACAAAGTTCAACAACGTTGCGATCCCTTGGCTATCTAAAGAAGCAAATACCATCACAAACGGGCTTCCGCCTTGTGCCATTTGATTCCATGGGAATAGCGAGAATAAAACAAAAAGTGTCGCAATATAGAAAATCAAAATACGGTAAATAATTTGATTCACAGCTTTAGGTAAAGTTTTATCAGGGTCACGTGCTTCAGCCGCAGTAATACCGAAAAGTTCGATACCACCGAAAGCAAAAATAATGACAGCCATTGCCATGACTAAACCTTCAACACCAAATGGGAAGAAACCACCAAGTGCCCAAAGGTTCGAAATGCTTGCTTGTGGACCTGCCGTGCCTGTTGCAAGTAAATATGAACCAAAACCAATCATTGCAAGAATCGCCAAGATTTTGACAATAGAAAACCAAAATTCCATTTCGCCAAAAAACTTAACATGTAGCAAATTAATGCCATTAATTAAGACAAAGAAGGTTAAAGCAGATGCCCACGTTGGGATTTGCGGCCACCAATATTGAATATAAAGACCAATTGCGCTTAGTTCTGCCATACAGACGAGCACATTGAGTACCCAATAGTTCCATCCTGACATGAACCCTGCAAATGGTCCCCAATATTTGTAGGCAAAATGACTAAAAGAACCACTGACTGGCTCTTCAACCACCATTTCGCCAAGCTGACGCATCATTAAAAAAGCAATAAATCCTGCAATGGCATAACCGAGGATGACCGATGGACCTGCTAATTTAATCGATTGTGATATACCAAGAAAAAGCCCTGTGCCAATCGCCCCACCCAATGCAATAAGCTGGATGTGCCGATTACTCAAACCATGTTTCAGGTTTCCTTGCTCTTGTGCTGACATATGATTATTCTCATCCGTGTCACGTAATTTTTTTCCAATAAATTACGTATATCATAAATTGATCAAACTTTCATAGATATTCATGAAAAAATAATTGCGTGACTTTTCTCATGACCGCGAATGAAAACAGAAAATACAAGAAATGACAATTATTATGAAATGTGTAATTAAATTATGTATTGCGTAATTTTATGAATTCAGTATTATAGAGACATGAAGCAATTGGTTGTGCTCGGTCTATATCAAACTCATAAGACAAATGATCTAAGCAAAGATTAAAAACTTATTGAGTAGCTCAGTCCTAGACCGAACTTTTATTTGTATAAGACCCGAGATAAAGACAAGGACGCGAAAATGGAACAAAAACTAAACTCTTTTATTGAAGTTTCACCTCAATCAGATTTCACTATTCATAATTTGCCTTATGGTATTTTTAGCAAAACAGCTGATGGCAAGCGTCAGGTCGGTGTAGCTATTGGTGATTGGGTGATTGATCTCGCTGCTCTTGAAAAGCACGGTCTTTTAAAACTCTCAGAACAAGACACATACTTTAATCAACCAACACTGAATAAATTTATCGAGTCTGGCAAAGCCAACTGGTCAAAAGTTCGTAAGACACTACAGTCTCTTCTTTCAGTTGAAAATTTAACACTTCAAGAAAATGAAGCATTACGCCAAGAAGTTTTAGTTAAGCAAGACAGCGTTACTTTGCATTTACCTCTTCAGGTGCCTGGTTATACCGATTTCTATTCTTCTAAAGAACATGCGACCAATGTAGGTTGTATGTTCCGCGACCCTAAAAATGCTTTACTGCCAAACTGGACTGAATTACCTGTTGGTTATAACGGTCGTGCTAGCTCTGTTGTAGTCAGTGGCACTCAAGTTGTGCGTCCGTCTGGACAAATTAAACTTCCAAATGAAGAGCGCCCAGTTTTTTCTGCATCGCGTAAACTCGATTTTGAACTTGAAACAGCATTTGTTATTGGTAAACCAACGGCGCTTGGTCAACCGATCTCGATTGAAAATGCGTGGGACCATATTTTTGGAATGGTATTACTCAATGACTGGTCAGCACGTGATATCCAGCAATGGGAATATGTGCCTCTAGGTCCATTCAATTCAAAATCATTTGCTAGTGCCATCTCACCTTGGGTGGTAACACTTGAAGCACTTGAGCCATTTAAAGTTGAAGGTCCAAAACAAGAGCCTAAACCTTTAGCTTATTTACAAGAAAATATCGCCAACAGTTACGACATTAATTTGAGTGTTGAAATTCAAAGTCCGAAATCGGCACAAAGCGACGTAATCTGCAAAACCAATTTCAAATATATGTATTGGTCTATGTCTCAGCAGCTCACTCACCACACCATTGGCGGCTGTAACGTTCAGGTTGGTGACTTAATGGGTTCAGGTACGATTTCAGGTTCTACACCTGACTCTTATGGCAGCTTGCTTGAGCTTACTTGGAACACCACCAAGCCTTTAACACTTGCCAATGGCGAAACTCGTGGTTTCTTACAAGACGGCGATACACTCATTATGAAAGGGCACTGTGAGAAAAATGGTATTCGCATTGGCTTCGGTGAAGTTCGAAATACGGTTCTTCCTGCATTAACGTTCGACTTTGCAGAAACTTCGGAGCCAGACTATGAAGCTGTATAGTTACTTTCGTAGCTCTGCAGCCTACAGAGTACGAATTGGTCTAAACATTAAAGGTTTAGCTTATGAGACTGTTCCAGTTCATCTGGTAAAAAATGAACAGCAAAGCGAAGACTATTTAAAGTTAAACCGTAGTGCTCTGGTTCCGACATTAATTGACGGCGATTTAACCTTGTCTCAATCGTTAAGTATTTTGGAATATCTAGATGAACAATATCCAGAAACCAAACTACTTCCAAGCGATGTGCAAGAGAGAGCCAAAATTCGTGCTTTTTCCCAAGCAATCGCTTGCGATATTCACCCGTTAAACAACTTACGCGTACTGAAATATTTAAAAAATGACTTAAATATTTCGGACGAACAAAAAAATTATTGGTATCAGCACTGGATTATTGAAGGCTTTCAAAATCTCGAACAGCTACTTCAAGATTCAAATGGACAATTTTGCTTTGGACACGAAGCAACAATTGCAGATTGCTGTCTGATTCCACAGGTTTACAACGCGAAACGCTTCAAGATTGATTTATCTGCGTTTCCAAAAATTGAATCGATTTATCACCATTGTTTGTCTATCCCAGCCTTCTATAACGCGGCGCCAGAACAACAACCAGATTGGGAATAGTAAAAAGGAGTTTTAATATGACATTTGCCATTAAAAAAATACATCACGTTGCATATCGTTGTAAGGATGCGAAAGAAACTGTTGAGTGGTATAAAAAAATGCTCAACATGGACTTCATTTTAGCTTTTGCTGAAGACCATGTGCCTTCAACTAAAGCCTTTGACCCTTACATGCATTTATTCTTAGATGCAGGTCAAGGCAATGTTTTGGCTTTTTTTGAATTGCCAACTCAACCAGACATGGGCCGAGACGAAAATACCCCACAATGGGTACAACACATTGCTTTTGAAGTTGAAGACTTAAATGCGTTGATGGCTGCGAAGCAACATTTAGAAGAAAATGGCGTGAAAGTTTTGGGCGTAACCAACCATGGCATTTTCCACTCAATTTACTTCTTCGATCCAAATGGCCATCGTTTAGAACTGACTTATAACGATGTGCATGCTGAAGAAAAAATTGCAAAAATTACAGAAGAAATGAAAGCTGAAATGCTAGAGGAATGGAGCAAAACTAAACGTGCTCCACACCACACTCATTTCTTACATGAAGCAGAGTTAGGAACCTAATTTAAAAAGAGCAAACTAAAAAGTCGGCATTGATTAGAATTGTTTAAATGAACGGTTCTATATCAATGCCGATTTATATTATTTAAAACTGCTAAATTTCTAGAAAAACGCGCTATAAATAAGAGTGTCGGGATTTTAGAAAAATTGTTGATTATTAAACATGCCAATTTCGCTAATAGAAAAAGGTGATTTCTATTTCTCACTAGGCTCAGGCATGATGTAAATCGCGGCAATTTCAATTTATATTTTGAACATCGCTGTTTAACAGCTGAAGTAACTTTATTAAGGGTATTTAAATGATTGAAGAAAAAGTATCTGGGGGGGTTCAATCACTTGAAGTCGGTTTATCTGTACTAAACGCCCTTTTAGAGCACAATCAACCTATTATTCTCAAAGACCTATCGAGCAAGCTAGAAATGCATCCTGCCAAAGTGCATCGCTATCTGGTCAGCCTTATTCGTATGGAATATGCAAAACAACTTGATGATGGGCAATATGCTTTAGGTGATCAGGCATGGCGCTTAGGTCTCAACTGTGTTCAACATAGCGACACACTACAGCTGGTACAGCATTTAATTTACGACCTACAAAACAAAATTGGTTGCGGCATACAAATTAGTAAATGGTCGCCTAAAGGCCCTGTAGTTGTTCAATCGATTGAATCAAACCACCCTATTTCGATTGTCACTAAAGTCGGCTCAATTATGCCTTTAGTCAATTCTGCTGCGGGACGTTTATTCGCTTCTTATCTTCCAGAGCATTTTGTTCGCCCCTTAATGGAAACAGAATGGCAAAAACATCAAGAGCTAGGTCTAAACATCGCACCACAAAACTGGGAAGCGTTTACAGAGCTTAAAGAAACCATTCGCCAGCAAGAAATGTCGGCAGCGAAAGGTGACTTACTGACAGGAATTAATGCGGTGGGTTTACCTGTGTTTAACTCAAATCAGAGCATTGAATTTTGTATTGTCGCACTGGATAGCGAAATGTTTTTACCAGTCGACCCTCACAGTAAAACGATTGAAATCTTGAAAAATGAAGTAAAGCTCATCAATCAATATATTAAAAGCCGCTAATCAATAGCAATAAAAAAACCAAGAGATCAAACTCTTGGTTTTTTTACATCAGGAATAAAGCTCAGCTTATTTAGCTTCTAGAACACCACGGCGAATTTGGTCACGTTCAATCGACTCAAATAACGCCTTGAAGTTACCTTCACCAAAACCATCATCATCTTTACGTTGAATAAATTCAAAGAAGACTGGACCAATCATGTTTTCAGAGAAAATTTGCAATAACAGTTTCTTCTGACCATCTTTAGTGTTGCCATCTAACAAAATACCACGCTGTTTTAACTCTTCAGTTGGCTCACCATGCTCAGGTAAACGTTCTGGTAGCATTTCATAATAAGTATTTGGCGGCGGTGTCATAAATTTCAGACCGAGGCCTTTTAACTTATCCCAAGTCGAAATTAAGTCATCACAAATAAACGCGATATGTTGAATACCTTCACCATTAAAGTCAGATAGGAACTCTGCAATTTGGCCGTTTCCTTTATCCGAATCTTCGTTTAATGGAATACGGATCTTGCCGTCTGGTGCTGTTAATGCTTTAGACGTTAAGCCCGTATATTCGCCCTTAATATCAAAGTAGCGAATTTCTTGGAAGTTAAAGATTTTTTCATAGAAGTTTGCCCAATACTCCATACGGCCTTTGTAGACATTATGGGTTAAATGGTCAATCTCGTTTAAACCTGCCCCTACTGGATGTCTTTTCGCATCATCAAAGAAGACAAAGTCATTTTCATAAATATCGCGGTCAACTAAGAAGATCGGCATGCCACCAATACCTTTAATTGCCGGAATGTTAAGCTCCATTGGCCCAACTTTTGAATACATTGGTTCAGCGCCAAGCTCTACTGCTTTTTGGAAAGCTTTTGCTGCATCACGTGTTTTGAAACCCATCGCACAAGCAGATGGACCATGTTCATTAAAGAAGAATGACGCATAAGATTCTGGCTGATAATTCAGGATAATATTGATATTTCCTTGACGCCATAAGTACGCTTCTTTCGATTTATGCTTGGCTACTTTTGAAAAGCCGATTGTTTCAAAAATTGGATCTAATTCATTTTCTTTTGAAACAAACTCAATAAATGCAAAACCGCATAATTCTAATGGGTTCTCTAAAATATCCATCTAGTTTCCCTCTGGTGATTACCTGTTCCGTTTATCTCTATTGCTGATGAACTCAGCTCCTTTCTCTATAGAATACGTAATCATTGGGTGAGTCTTTGAACCGTCAAAATGCCTTAACCCAACGCATCCTATGAGAAAAAAACGAATCATTAAAATGAAGATATGATGAGCGTAGAGCCTTTGATGATTAATTTCCGTTCCATGTGGTGATTATTTTCCATACACACTGTCCTTTGTTATCTAAAAGTACGATTGAGATTTTTCAATAAACCCTTAAAAATCGTCTTTTCCTAAAAATCATTTATAGATTTATGGAGACCAACATCCTTGTTGGATCTCCATTGGCCATTTACCTTGAATTAGATGCTACTAAAAACAATTAAATTATGCAATACATAACTTAATTATGAATTGCATAATTTTAGTAATATTAAATTAAGTAATTTTAAAATTAATGGTCAGTTTCCAAATTTTGTTTATGATTTCTACAATAAGCCCTACCATCCATTTGATTTAGGAAAACTTATGATCTTAGTCAGCGCCTGTTTAATTGGTGAACCTGTTCGATATGATGGTAAATCTTGTCCAAATACTTTACTTAAGCAGCTATTACTCAATAAAAAAGCCCAATCATTATGCCCAGAGTTATTAGGAGGTTTTACTACTCCTCGCTTACCCGCAGAAATTGTGGGAGGAACAGGTCAAGATGTGCTTGATGGCAAAGCAAAAATTACCGATTCATCTGGTTTAGATGTAACAGACTTATATTTGAAAGGCGCTTACCGCACTTTAAAAATTGCACAGCAAATAAAAGCAAGCTGTGTGGTTTTAAAAGAAAATAGCCCTTCTTGTGGTAGTCAAAAAATTTATAACGGGACTTTTCAAGGGGAAAAAATTGTTGGAACTGGAATTACCACGGCACTATTGCAGCGCCATGGTTTTGAAGTAATTTCTGAAAATGAGATTGAAGATTGGTTAGTAACACATCCTCTTTAATGGTTGTCTGCTCAATCAAAACCCTCTTAATTGCTTTCTAAAATGGAAACAAAAGGCACTCAATAGACAAGCTACTAAATAACTCAGAGCGGCCATCCACCAAAAACCATAAATTCCCATCGCAGAAATCGAAATATCCTGCCAATGTAGACCTTTATAGGCCATCCACCAACCACCGCCCAATCCACAACCCAGCACAACGACCAAGAAAATTAGCATCGGTAAAATCGACACATCCCAACAGCGTAACAAAGAGGTCAATAACGCCATTAAGCCATCTAGAAAATGAAACATACAGACAATCAACAACAAGGATGCTGCCAAAATCTGCACGGCCAAATCGTCTGAATAGAACGTAACAATTAAGTCCCGTTCCAGCAATAAACACAGGGACAGACTGCCACTCACTGCCATAATTACCCATATACTTTGTTTGGCAATTTTATTTGCTTCTTCCATGTTGCCGCTGCCCATAGATCGGGACACCAAAATGCTATAAGCCGAGGCAATTGATGAAGGGAAAATAAACATGAAGCCGCCAGTACTCGCGACAATTTGATGAGCTGCTGACACCACACTCCCAAAAGGTAAAATCAGAATAGCAACCGAACAAAATGCAACGACATCCATCAACGCCATGATTGCTGTCGGGATACCTATTTTTAAAATCATCCGCAGACTCTGTCGGCTATCTTCAACCGAATGTTCTGGATGTTCAATAAAGATGTATCCTTTCTCTAGGAAAAACAGGTAATAAACAGCCAACATAAACCACCGTACAATGAGAGTGGCTAACAAAGCCCCTATCGCACCGAGTGGCGGAATTGAAAATAAAGCGACACCATAAATTAAAAGATAGGACAAAATAATTTTAAGAATGAAGAAAATGCTATCTGATAGTAAAACCTTATGCGCATTTTCAGTGACCTGAGACAAAGCTGTAAATAAGCGCATCAGTAAATGCGCAGGTAAAATAAATACCAAAGCCCAAATACAGTTTTTAGTAATTGAAATGACATGTTCAGATGCACCAAATAATTTTGGTAGATCACGGAACAAGTAAAGCAAGCCAATACTAATCAATACTGAACATAACATCAGCCAAATGCCTTGAATAAAAATTTGACGAATATGGGGTATGTCATGGCAACCATAAGCTTCCGAAAGCTTGAGTATCACGCCTTGCAGGATACCCATTCCAATGACGTAAACCACTGTATATAAAGATAAGGTCACCGATAATGCGGCGACATGGTCATTACTAAAATGCCCTACATAAGCAATATCAATCAATCCACTTAAAACTAGAATTAAATTGCTTGAGAGCATGGGAATAAATAATTTAAAAATCTGGTTCATCTAGGAAATACCTTATTTTTCTTTGCGATTTATACTCATATTCACGTTATTTTTAGTGCATCAATCCAAAGCAAAAGACATACCAGCTCTAAATTCAGCTCCCGTAAAATATGCTTTAAATAAAAAGGCCAAACTATTCGTTTGGCCTTCTTTTGTAATGTATGTTGTTTATACAGTTATTCTTGTTTGTGTTTACTTGCCCAATAAGTCGCAAGTGCAGGACCAGAAATATTGTGCCAAAGGCTGAAAATTGCGCTTGGTACAGCTGTAATTGGAGAAGCAGCAAAATGTACTGCTGCGAGCGCTACACCTAAACCTGAGTTTTGCATACCGACTTCTACAGCAATTGCCTTACTGTCTGCATAAGGCAATTTAAAGAATCTTGCTGCTGCAAAACCTAATAAATATCCAAATCCATTATGTAATATCACTACCGCCAAAATAAGCAAACCCGACTGTAAAATAGCCGCTTTACTACCGCCAATAATGGCTGCCACAATCGCTACAATTGCAATCACTGAAACTAATGGCATGACCTGAATATAGGATTCGACTTGACGCTTGAGCCATGTTCTTAAAATTAGACCAACCACAATAGGAAGCAACACCACCTGCAAAATCGAAATAAACATCGAAGCTGCATCAATCTTTAACCATTGACTCGCGAGCAAATAAAAAATCGCTGGTGTTAATACTGGTGCTAAAAGTGTTGATACTGATGTACAAGCCACCGATAAAGCCACATTGCCTTTGGCCATGTAGGTAATCACATTTGAAGCAGTTCCACCGGGACAGCACCCCACTAAAATAACCCCAACGGCAATTTCAGGCGGTAAGTTAAATAATTTACATAGAACATATGCTAAACCGGGCATCACCACAAACTGGGCAACCACCCCAATCAACACAGCTTTAGGACTTTGCAATACACCTTTAAAGTCGTCTACCGTCATGGTCATTCCCATGCCGAGCATAATAATGCCCAAAATCCATGGAATGTAAGCTTTGAGCCAAACAAAAAATTCAGGCTGCCATAGCGCTAGTGCTGCAAAAACAATAACCCATAGGGCAAAAGTTTTTTGAATAAATTGGGTAAAGCGCAGTAATGCAGACATACTTTCTATCCCTAAAAATTAAAATACTAGACCAATAGACTTAGCGCCCACTCAACAGATCAGTCGATTGAATACGGATAACACCTTGTTGCTGCATGGTTTGCCACGCGTGTTCTAACGAGCCATTCAGATCAATAGCTTTACAAGCATCTTCAACCACTAAAGTTTTAAAACCTTGTTTAACTGCATCCAAGGCAGTCCATGCCACACAAAAGTCCGTGGCAATTCCGACCACATAAACCGTATCAATACCGCGTTCTTTTAAGTAACCCGTTAAACCCGTCATTGTGGCATGGTCTGCTTCCATAAAAGCCGAGTAGCTATCAATATGAGCATGAAAACCCTTTCGAATAATCAGTTGAGCAGTCGGAATATTTAAATTCGGATGAAATTCGGCATCGTGGGTACCTTGCACACAATGCTTAGGCCAAAGCACTTGTGGCCCATAGTCGAGTTCAATGGTTTCAAATGGCTGCTTACCCGAATGGTTTTGAGCAAAAGAGATATGATTATCGGGATGCCAATCTTGTGTCAAAACAACATTTTCAAAATAATCAGCAAGTTGGTTAATCGTTGGAATAATTGTATCGGCATCGGCAACTGCTAAATTTCCACCCGGTGTAAAACCATTTTGCACATCAACTACGATTAAAACCGCATTTTGTGGTTGTTTATTCATATTCATGTCATCTTCAATCCCAACCGGGAAAATTGCATTCTATCTTGCCATAAAAAAAGTACATATTAAGTAAGGTCCAGTCGAATCAGGCTCTATTGTTATATTTACTGGCCTCTCTCAGCTGACAATAATGAAAACATCCTATCTTTTCCTCAAGTTTACCTCGCGATTATCCGTTAGGCGTATTGTTCTTATGCGTCTGATCAGTCATAATTTGCATAATTGTCATTCAACAATCTGTTATTGTTAGAACTGGACAATCAAAATACTGCAACCATCCCACATTTTGTTTTTCTTACCTCAGATTCGGATGGATAAATAGGATATTTTTAAAAATGACTCAGCAAGCACAGACCATTCAAGGCTCAATCGTCGCAATCGTCACACCAATGTTGAAAGACGGCGGTGTAGATTGGAAGGGTCTTGAGAAGCTGGTTGAGTGGCACATAGAACAAGGTACAAACAGTATTGTAGCCGTCGGTACAACCGGCGAAGCCTCAACATTGAGCATGGAAGAGCACACACAGGTTATTAAAGAAATTATTCGTGTAGCCAATAAACGTATTCCAATTATTGCCGGTACTGGTGCAAACTCAACCCGTGAAGCAATCGAATTAACTAAAGCTGCGAAAGATCTTGGCGCGGATGCAGCTTTACTTGTGACGCCATACTATAACAAGCCAACTCAAGAAGGCCTATTCCAACACTATAAAGCGATTGCTGAAGCCGTAGAACTACCTCTTATTCTTTATAACGTACCAGGTCGTACTGGTGTAGATCTTGCAAACGATACAGCTGTACGTTTAGCAGAGATCCCTAATATTGTTGGTATTAAAGATGCGACAGGTGATGTACCTCGCGGTAAAGCATTAATCGAAGCTTTAAACGGCAAGATGGCTGTCTACTCAGGTGACGACGAAACTGCTTGGGAACTCATGCTTCTTGGCGCTGACGGTAATATTTCGGTTACTGCAAATGTTGCACCTAAAGCAATGAGTGAAGTATGCGCTGTTGCGATTGCCAAAGATGAACAACAAGCGAAGACGATTAACAATAAGATTGCAAATTTACACAATATTCTATTTTGCGAATCAAACCCAATTCCTGTGAAATGGGCACTACATGAGATGGGACTGATTGATACTGGTATTCGTTTACCACTCACTCCTCTCGCTGAGCAATATCGCGAACCTCTCCGCAATGCCCTAAAAGATGCGGGAATTATTTAATAAGAGCAATTTATGATGCAATTACGTCTTGGTTTAGTCCTTGCAGTTTCAGCCTTAAGTTTAGCTGGTTGTGGTCGCTTCGCAATTAATAATCACTCTTTAGATTATAAAAATGCCAAGCAACTTGCCCCGCTTGAGTATCCTGCCGATGCAACTGTACGACCAGCGACACCTTTGTATCCTGCACCAACTGTTGACCAGCTCGCTATTGAGCACGCGCCGAAGTTTGAAAACCAGCGTGGTAACCGTTTTGCATTGCCACGCCCTGAACAAACTCAAGGTAACAATGCAACAGCAGATGCATCTGCTCAAACGACAACTGCGCTTGGACGTCCTCAGCTTGTGACCGACGGTAATAAAAACCCATTATTAAAAGTTGATGGGAATACGACCGAGATCTGGCAATACACCAAAGCGACATTAAGTACTTTAAATTACAACATCATCGCTCAAGGCAGTAATCAGGCGACGATTAAAGTAAATGACAATACTTATGTGCTTAAACTTACTGGTGTAGGTTCAAGTCATACTCTTGCTCTATTTAATGTAGACAACACTTTTGCAAGCCCAGATGTGGCTGCTGAAGTGTTAAACCAGATTTACCAAAATTGGCCAGCCTAGTCGTTTACTAGGCATTTTTTTTAAAAGGTTCCCTCATGTTAAAACAAACCTTGCTCTATACTGGTAAAGCAAAATCTGTATATGAAACAGACAATGCCGACCATCTGATTTTAGTCTTTCGTGATGATGCCTCTGCGTTCAACGGCGAAAAAATCGAACAACTAGATCGTAAAGGCAAGGTGAACAACCTTTTTAACGCCTTCATCATGGAAAAACTTGCTGCTGCGGGTATTGAAACGCATTTTGAAAAATTGCTTTCTCCAACTGAAGTGCTTGTTAAAAAACTTCAAATGATTCCTGTTGAATGTGTAATTCGTAACTACGCAGCTGGTTCTCTATGCCGTCGTTTAGGTGTAGAAGAAGGTAAAGAGTTAACTCCTCCTACATTTGAATTGTTCTATAAAGATGACGGTCTAGGCGACCCAATGGTTAACGAATCTCAAGCGATTGCTTTAGGTTGGGCGACTGCTGAACAATTAGAACAAATGAAAGTGTTAACTTACCAAGTAAACGATGTATTAAAAGCATTATTTGCTGAAGGCAACATGATCTTGGTGGACTTCAAGCTTGAATTCGGTGTTTTCCATGACCGTATCGTGCTTGGTGATGAATTCTCTCCAGACGGCTGCCGTCTATGGGATAAAGACTCTAAGAAGAAACTCGACAAAGACCGTTTCCGTCAAGGTTTAGGCGGTGTTGTTGAAGCTTATGAAGAAGTTGCTGCTCGTTTAGGCGTAGATTTATCTGCTCTCTAATCGTTCAAACTTCATGAAAAACCGGGCTTTAGCCCGGTTTTTTTATATTTAATTACTTGAGATATTAAAAAGTAGACAGATTTGTCTATTAAAGTAAATTAGCACTTGCACAAACTTAATTTAAAACACTAAAATCTAAAAAAACATTAAGCACTTCACAATAATTAAATTTCAAAACTAGGGTAAAGCTATGGAAATATCTAAGCTTGAAAAGAGATTAACGAATCATCCAATCCTTTTTGGTGAAAATCCTTTGGTCTTATTAACTAACTTTAGCAATTCCGCCTTAAAACAAGGCTGGAGTCAGGCAGAAGTCGAATCTGTTATTTCTAAAGCCTCCCAAGGTGACTATATGGCACTGATCCGTACGTTAAGGGCTTATACATTTCTTTAATCTTATTGCTGATAATCTGCTGCCACTTCACATTCAATTTATAAAAAGACACATAAAGCTGTTAGGAATCGACTGGATTTATCCCAAGTACTGCCTTATCAATAAATAAAAATAAGAAATATAAATTATTTATTCAGTGAGGAGTAAACCTGATGGATCATGAAATAGAGGAAAAAAAGGTCGAGAAAACCTTAAGCTGGCGTGAAAAAATGGCAGTTGAAGAACATGAAAAACTGTCACCCCGTTTGGTCTATGAAATTATCCGCCGTGATGGTGCCGAAGAGCTGGATCGTCCAACGGCCGCACTGATCTTTTCAGGGATTGCGGCGGGTTTAGTCATCAGTTTTTCATTTGTATTTAAAGCCATTATTGCTTCTTATCTCCCAACTGATGCTGTTTGGACCGATTTAATCACCAATATCGGTTATACCATTGGGTTCCTGATCGCTATTTTGGGTCACATGCAACTCTTTACCGAGAATACCATCACCACTGTTGTGCCTTTATTCAAACCCTTTACCTTCGATAAATTACGAGCAGTGGGCCGCTTATGGGGGATTGTGATTCTCTGCAATATCATTGGGACAGCGTTGGCGAGTTTATTTTTCTTAACTACTCACCTGTTTACTCCAGATATTGACAAAGCACTGGATGAACTCGCCCATCATGTCGGTTCCTTTTCTGCAACCCAGAATATGCTCAAAGGTATTATGTCAGGGCTGTTAATTGCTGCCTTGGTTTGGATGTTGCCCTCAGTTACTAATAAGTTCCTGCTCATCTTTTTCATGACTTACTTGATAGGACTGGGTGACTTTACCCATGTAGTGGTGGGTTCTACAGAAATGTCCTATCTCGTCTGGCAAGGAGAGGCTTCCATTAATGACTATCTGTTTACTTTCCTGATCCCCACCACTATTGGCAATATTATTGGCGGCACAGGTGTATTTACACTACTGATTTATGGTCAAGTGACTGAAGAACTAGAGCAGAAGCATCAATAAACTATTGTTCCTGCTGCCATCTGCGTTGCTGTAAGCGCTCACCTTCAACCTCACGCTTGTTTCTTGCAGATTCATAGAGTTTGGTTCCCTTTAACTCAGGTGGCAAATAGTCCTGCAACACAAAGTGCTCAGGATAATCGTGAGGATAGAGATAATTAATCCCATAACCTTGTTGCTTCATCAGCTTGGTCGGCGCATTTCTCAAATGTAAAGGCACAGGCAAATTTGCCGTTTTTTCAGCAAGTTCCAGAGCCTTATTAATCGCTAAATAAGTACTATTACTCTTTGCACTCGTTGCTAAATAAACCGCAGTTTGGCCCAGAATAATTCGAGCCTCAGGCATCCCCACTGCTTGTACAGAGCGGAAACACTCACCTGCAAGTAATAGCGCATTTGGGTTAGAGTTTCCGATATCTTCGGAGGCTGCAATCAGCATACGTCTTGCAATAAAAACTGGATCTTCTCCACCTTTGAGCATACGTGCCATCCAATACAGGGTTGCATCTGGATCACTACCACGAATTGATTTAATAAAGGCAGAAACGAGGTCGTAATGCTGCTCACCCGATTTGTCATAACGCGCAATATTTTGCTGAGCGACTTTCACCACCACCGCATTGGTAATCGTGTTTTCAACTTCTGGCTCAAACGTACTTGCAATTAAATCCAGTAAATTAAGCGCCTTACGAGCATCGCCTGCTGCAAATTGTATGAGAGCATCGTATTCTTCAACATGAATGTAACGCTCTTTTAAGAATTTATCGGCTTGAAGTGCATTATTGAGGAGTGTCTGAATTGCCTCACTGTCTAAACTATTTAAGGTATAGACCTGACAGCGAGATAAAAGCGCACTATTCACCTCAAAAGATGGGTTTTCAGTCGTCGCGCCAATTAAGGTAATTTTGCCTTTTTCAACTGCACCCAATAATGCATCTTGCTGTGATTTATTAAAGCGGTGAATTTCGTCAATAAAAACCACAGGTGTCAGTAAATCACCACTTTCTGCAATCACTTCACGTAATTCTTTTACGCCCGTATTCAGCGCAGATAAGCTCACAAATGGGCGATCTATCGCTTGAGCCAAAAGCAAAGCAATTGTTGTTTTACCAACGCCTGGTGGTCCCCAAAAAATAATAGAAGGCAAATGCCCCTGATCAATCATTTGACGTAAGGGCGCATGTTCACCTAATAAATGATCTTGCCCAATAATTTCAGACAAGTCTCTCGGGCGCAGGCGTTCAGGAAGTGGAATATGGGTGTCTGACATCTCAAATGGCTTTATCGTCTTTTCACTATAGTCTATTGTGTCTCACAGAAATCTACAATTTGAATCTATGAGACACGTCCGTTATTTACAGGCTGGTTCGCATTAAGAGGGCTTCTTACTCAGCTTCAGTAAACGCGCATTTGAGCCGTCTTCAATCACCCAAATCGAGCCATCTTGGGCTTCATGTAATCCACGAATACGTTTTTTCATATCTAATCTTTGCACTTCTTTCACGGGTTTATGCTCTAAATCCACCACAATAATTGCTTCTGAAGATAGCCCGCCGATTAACGCCTTATTTTTCCATGCAGGAAATTGTTGTCCCTGATAAATGATCAGGCTCGACGGAGAGATTACGGGAGTCCAGTCAATTTCTGGTGCTTTAAATTCTGGGCGAGTGTGATGGTCTGGAATAGGTTGACCTGAATAATGGTCTCCATTTGAAACGATTGGATAACCATAATTTTCACCTTTTACGATGACGTTAAGCTCATCACCACCTTTAGGCCCCATTTCAACTACCCAGAGTTGTCCTTGGCGGTCAAAAGCCATACCTAATGGATTACGGTGTCCAAGCGACCATATTTCAGCAGTAACCCCGCCTTGCTTATAAAAAGGGTTATCTACAACCGCTGAACCATCCTCATTTAAACGCAAGATTTTACCCAAGTTACTTTTCATGTTTTGAGCAGGGTCAAACTTTTGTCGCTCACCTGAACTGACCCACAGCTTACTGTCCGCACCAAAAAGCATACGATGTCCATAATGGCCTTGTCCTGAAACTTTAGGTACTTGCTGCCAAATCTGCTTTATATTGGTAAGTTTTGGCTGATTGGGATTAGATAAATCTAATTTCGCACGCGAAATCACTGCCCCAGATCCGCCTTGCCCTTTTGTAGCGTAGCTGAGATAAACCCAATAATTCTTAGCAAAGTCAGGGTGTAAAGCTACATCTCCTAAACCACCCTGTCCCCCATAGTTCACTGCTGGAACGCCTTGAACATCCAAGATTTGTTTATTTTTAGGGTTAAAAATTTTTAATTTACCTTGCCGTTCAGTGACTAATAAACGCTGATCAGGCAAGCTGGTCAAAGCCCAAGGTTCATTGAATTGAGCAAATATTTCAGTTTGATAAGGTTGTTTGGTTAAGGCGGTCTGCTCTGTTTTTGCAGACGTATTTTGTTCAAGATTTTTTGAATTTGTATTATTAGACCCACAAGCCATCAACAAAAAAAAGCTACTACATAATAAGGGGGTTGCTAATCGTCTCATCACTCTTATCTCCTTTTGTTTTTATTGTTATATAACGGAGATGAGTAAAAAATTTACGATAAAATGTTACTTTATAATACGTTGTAATTAAAAATGCCCATCATAAGCATATTAACGCACCCATCTTACGACATAATCTTCAAGATCATCTTCATGGACATCAACTTCAGAAAGACAACGTCCAGCAACTGACTTTTTCGCCTTAACGACGCTTTGTCTCGAACCTGTATTTAAATAATGCCAAGAAGGTAGATTTTTGCCTTCATTCAATCGCTTATAGGCACAGCTCGATGGTAACCAATGAATTGTTTTTAAAGACTCTGGGGTTAGTTGCAAACAGTCTGGCACTTGCTGCTGACGATTTGGATAATCGGTACAACGTCCTGTATCACAATCGAGTAACTTACAGGCCACTTTGGTATAAGCCACCTCATGGGTATCTTCATCTTCAAGCTTGACCAAACAGCACAAACCACACCCATCGCATAAAGCTTCCCACTCAATTTGAGTGAGTTGCTCTAATGGATAGTTTTTCCAGAAGAGTGGTCGAAGTGAGGTCTCGGTAGACATAATGTTTTAGCAGCTGATGAGATGAAACAGTGACTAAGTATAACATTGAAGTCGTCTGTACGAAAAAAGAAGCTGTATTCCTAGCATCACAAAATGATTGTTTAATATACATTTCAACCACATAAACGACACATTCGGTGCAAAAAACAAGCTATATAGTTAAACAACAATGAAAAAATAAGGAGAACAGCATATGTTCCGTTGGGCTATAATTTTTGCAGTGATTGCACTCATTGCCAGTCTATTAGGGTTTGGTGGTGTTGCAGGACTATCTAAAGACTTTGCCGTGATTTTATTAGTTGTGGCTGTAATTCTCGCTGTCATTGGGTTCATTTCCCGAGGCAGAACGTAACTTAATTATGATCACCTAAAAAGAAGGAACTGGTTTCCTTCTTTTTTATTGCTTGAAGATTTCTATCTTTTGTTTTGATGTAGATTCTTACACAGTTATTTATATTAGTTTTATCTTTTTATGCTTTAATCAAGCGTGTTTAAATCTCTTTAAATTTCAGGATTAAGGTTATGAGTACAGCAATTAAAACCCGTGAAATTCAATATACTGCACCAGATGGCAGCCATTTAATTGGTTACTTTGCGGCTCCAGATAGTGAAACACCTGTTGCGGGTGTAATTGTTGGTCCTGAGTGGTGGGGTCGTAACGAATATACTGAACAACGTGCACGTGAGCTTGCTGAACATGGCTATGCTGCTCTTGCAATTGATATGTATGGCGATAAAAAAGTAACTTCGACTGCCGCTCAAGCCTATGAATGGATGATGCAGACATTTGAAAATTTAGATACGGTTACCGATCGTGCCAATGCAGCGCTTCAAACTCTAGCGGCCCAACCAGAAGTAAATAGTGAAAAACTTGCTGCAATTGGTTTCTGCTATGGTGGCAAAGTTGTATTAGACCTTGCTCGCTCAGGTGCACCACTTAAATCAATTATAACGTTCCATGCTACATTAGCTCCGAAAGCACCTGCTCAAAAAGGCAACATTCAAGGTGAAGTTTTAGTACTACATGGTGAACTAGACAGCATGGTCACCTTAGAAGATGTTGCTAATTTTAAAAAAGAGATGCAAGCTGCTGAGGTTAAACACGAAGTAGTGGTTTTAGAAGGTGCTAAACATGGCTTTAGTAACCCGCTTGCAGATGAAAAAGCTAAAGCGAACGGTGTAGACCTTGGCTATAATAGCGAAGCGGAAAAACAAGGCCTTGCTAAAATGTACGCGTTGTTAGATCGTACTTTAAAATAAAAGAAGCCAATTTGGAGCAAATGTTTTTTCGCATTTGCTCCCTTAAATGTTTATGACTTTGCAATATTTTTACTGTATTTTTTAAACCATACTTCAATAACTATACTCCCGTTGAGCTAGAGCAAAGCCTAGTCTTATTTCCCGCACTCGGGGTTTAATGGAATAACATGAGAGGATACAACAATGACTGACAAGAAATGTCCGTATTGCGAATTTGATGAATATGACATCATTGATAAGAATGAATTTGCTGTAATTTTGCCTGATTCTAATCCGCTATCTAAAGGCCACTGTGTGGTAACGCCACTACGCCATGTTCGTTCTTTTTTTGATATTACTTCTAAAGAACATCAAGGCTTGCTTACACTTCTTGAAATTGCTCGCCACGAAACACAGCTTCGCCATCAACCAGACGGTTTCCATATTGGCTTCAATGATGGTGAAGTGTTCGGACAAAATTCTGATCATTTCCACATTCATGTCATTCCGTACTACAAAAACCAGCCGTTGAAACTTGACCAACGTTGGGGTGTACAAAAGGATTAGTCCTTTTTATACATGAAGCAGAGGTTACTCATTATCAGGTAATCTCTGTTTTAACATACTCTCGCTGTTCGCCTGCTTTAAACAAAATTTCATCTAAATTTCAGCTATAATTTAGCCCTTACTTCTCTTCTATAGCTGTTCATGCCTGAATTTTCTTTTTCTGATGCCCTTTTAAACTGGTTCGATCAACATGGTCGTCACGATTTGCCTTGGCAAGTTGCAGATGATCCGTACAAAGTTTGGGTTTCTGAAATTATGTTGCAGCAGACTCAGGTGAAAACGGTTCTGCAATATTTTGACCGTTTTATGGAGCGCTTCCCAACTGTAGAGACGTTAGGTCATGCAACTTGGGATGAAGTAGCGCCTTATTGGGCGGGTCTGGGCTATTACGCTCGTGCACGCAATTTGCATAAAGCTGCTGGCCTTGTCACTCAGCAAGGTAAGTTTCCTAAAACACTTGAAGAATGGATTGCACTACCCGGCATTGGCCCCTCTACCGCAGGCGCACTGATGTCTTTGGGTTTACGCCAGTACGGCGTGATTATGGATGGCAACGTAAAACGCGTATTAGCCCGTTTCTTTGCTATTGAAGATGATTTAAGCAAACCACCGCACGAACGTGAGATGTGGAAACTTGCTGAAGAGCTTTGTCCTACATATCGCAACCATGACTACACTCAAGCAATTATGGACTTGGGCGCGACGATTTGTACGCCCAAAAAACCGCTTTGTTTATATTGCCCAATGCAAGAACATTGCCAAGCATACCAGCAAGGTTTAGAACAAGAATTACCTTTTAAGAAACCGAAAAAAACACCTCCTGTTAGAACCGCAGATGTTCTTATCATCCAGTGCGAAGATGAATGGTTCTGGCAACAACGCCAAGCCCATGGTCTATGGGGTGGTTTATTCTGCTTACCTATTTTAGAAAATGAACATGAGCGACTGAGCTTAAGCCAGCAATTTAAATTACAGGCTCAACCACAAACTTTTCAGATCAGTCATAGCTTCACTCACTTCACATGGTTACTTAATGCTCACATGTTCCACGTGGAACCTGATCAAAAAGAACATCTGTCAATTGAACTTGAAGGCCAATGGTTGAGCCCAGAACAAGCTATTGCTAAAGGTGTACCAACCGCCATGAAAAAATTGATCTCGACAAGCCGTTCGTGACATAGTGAGCAAAATAATTTTGATATGACTGTGACAGGGAGTATTTTGTGCGACGTTTTGTTTCTCATTTCTCACTTGGTTTTCTGATTATCCTATTGGCGGCCTGTGCCAGTGCACCTAAAAAACCTGCCCCACTTCCACCTGCTCAAGTTAATAAACTTAAAAGTATGCAGCTTCCAAATCGACTGCCTGTACCCGTGAAAGGTGTCGATCGAGATGAGTTAAAAGACACATGGGGAGCTGCTCGCAGTCAGGGTCGTAGTCACGAAGGAATTGATATTTTGGCTCCACGTGGAACCAAAGTGTACAGTGCAACTGAAGGGCTCGTTGCCGATCTTCGCAATAACAACTTAGGTGGCAAAGTCATCTGGATTTTAGGTCCAGCTGGAACATGGCATTATTATGCCCACCTTGATGACCACAAACGTGGCTTAAATGTTGGTGACTATGTCAAAAAAGGCGATCTAATTGGCTATGTCGGCAATACAGGCAATGCACGTTATACTTCACCTCATCTTCATTATGGTCTTTACCTAGATGGTAAAGGACGTGGTGCTGTTAATCCTTATTCATATTTACGCTAGGAACATTTTATGTCGGAAGCGCTGATCAATCGCTTAGTAGAATTTGCCGAGTCTGGCAACCAGCAAAAGATCATTTTAAAAGGCAATAGCTATCAAGGCTGGATCATGGAAATCAGCGATGATGCCCTGCTAATCAGTACCGGTTTTTCAGATAAAGTTGGTAAAGACTTTTGGCTAAAGTTTGAAGACTTAACTCAAGCTGAACTGTATTATTGGGATACTCGCCCAAATGAATGGGTGCTGTTTAAACTTTAAAATTCTAAGATAAATATAAGGAGCATTATCATGAAAACTCAACGTTGCGGATGGTGTTCCGACGATCCACTCTATATTGCCTACCATGATGAAGAATGGGGCAAACCGGAACATGACGAAGCACGTTTATTTGAAATGCTTTGCCTTGAAGGCCAGCAAGCTGGTTTATCTTGGATTACCGTACTGAAAAAAAGAGAAAGCTACCGTCAGCATTTTTTTAATCATCCGATTGCAGAAATTGCTTCATTCACAGATGATTTTTTAGAACTAAAATTATCCGATGCAGGCTTAATTCGCCACTTAGGCAAACTCAAAGCTATTCGTGATAATGCAATTGCTTGGCAAGCGCTCAAAGCACAAGTCGGTGACGTTCCTAAATGGCTTTGGCAGTTTGTAGATGCAGCTCCACAACACAATGATGTTGTAGATTATCGTAAGGCTCCTGCACAAACTGAACTCAGCGTAAAACTCTCCAAGACTCTTAAAAAGAATGGCTTCAAATTTGTCGGCCCAACCACCTGTTATGCTTTTATGCAAGCAGTAGGCATGGTCGATGATCATGAAAACGATTGTCAATTTAAAGCTTCATAACCCACTCGAACGGTTCAAATCCGCTTAAGGAGTTTCCGATGAGCAATAATACGATTCAGGCTTATGCCGCAATGCAAGCAGGTGAGAAACTGGTTCCCTACCAATTTGATGCAGGTGAATTACAACCGCATCAGGTTGAGGTAAAAGTTGAATACTGTGGTTTATGTCATTCTGATATTTCTGTTTTGAACAATGAATGGCGTTCAACTGTGTACCCTGTGGTTGCGGGTCATGAAATTATTGGACGAATTGTTGCTTTGGGTTCAGAAGCCAAAGGTCTACAAATCGGGCAACGTGTCGGCATTGGCTGGACCGCGGAAAGTTGCCAAGCCTGCGATGAATGTATTGATGGTCAGCAAGTACTTTGTACAGGCGGAAGTGTTGCAACAATCGTAGGACATGCGGGTGGTTTTGCCGATAAGGTCCGTGCAGGTTGGCAGTGGGCTATTCCCCTCCCTGACGATTTAGACGCTGAAAGTGCTGGTCCTTTACTTTGTGGCGGAATTACCGTTTTTGACCCACTACTCAAACATAAAATTCAAGCAACACATCATGTCGGTGTGATTGGCATTGGTGGCTTAGGTCATATAGCCATTAAGTTACTTAAAGCATGGGGCTGTGAAATCACTGCTTTTAGTTCTAATCCTGACAAAACAGAAGAACTCAAAGCAATGGGAGCAGATCATGTCGTGAATAGCCGCGATACAGACGCGGTAACAGCACAAAAAGGGAAATTTGATTTATTGCTCAGCACAGTAAACGTGACCCTAAACTGGCGTGCTTTCATTTCTACGCTAGCACCGAATGGTTCGTTGCACTTCTTGGGGCTTACTCTTGAACCTGTTCCTGTTTCCGTAGGTTCACTTATTAGTGGTGCTAAGTCAGTGACAGGCTCACCGACGGGTTCACCAGCTGCACTACGTCAACTCTTGAAGTTTGCTGCACGCAAAAAAATTGCGCCTCAAATTGAGCTATTTCCAATGTCACAGCTTAATGAGGCAATTGAACGTTTACACTCAGGTCAGGCACGCTACCGCATTGTGTTGAAAGCAGACTTCGCAGAATAAAACTAACTCACGGTTTTCATCTGTTGTCGTGACCATTCCGCCAAGTCACTAATTGCTTGGCGGACATCTGCTGTTAATTCATGACCCGCATTTAAACGAATGAAGTGCCGATATCGCTCATCCTCACCAAAAACATGGCCCGGTACCACGGTAATTCCTTCAGCTTTCGCAGTGTAATAAAGCGCTAAGGTATCTACTTCCTTTGGTAATTGTATCCAAAGTGCGTAGCCCCCTTCTGGCTGACTTAACGCAATGGGAAGGCCGTCAAAGGCTCTTAAAATACAACTGCGATATTGTTCGACCTGTCGCATTAGATTTGGTCGTAGCTGCTCTAAATGCTCTCGATAACCACGGCTATAAATAAAATCGGCCAAACCTAATTGTAGCGGTGTATTTACGCCAATATTACTTGCCAGTAGCTCAAGCCTTAAATGCTGTAGCTTTGAACTTAAACAGAACCACCCTACCCGATATGCGCTCGATAGTGACTTAGAGACTGATCCACACCAAATGACATAACCTTCTCGGTCCCAATAGCGAATCGGTAAAGGGCGTTCATTGCTGTAACCGCATTCACCAAAAATATCGTCTTCAATAATAAAGCACTGATACTTTGCAGCTAATTCAGCAATCTTTTGTTTTTCCGCATTACTTAAACAATATCCTAAAGGATTTTGATAGTTGGCTGTCATCAGGCAAACCTTCGCCAAACCCTGCTCCATCAATGATTCTAAACGTTCAAGATCAATACCACGATGATGCGCTGGAATTTCAATAATCTGTCGTTTTAAACTTGCTATAAGCTGTAGTTGCCCATTAAAAGTAGGTGTCGGAATCAAAATACTATCGCCTACTTCTGTTAGATGCTGAATGACTAACGATAAAGCGGGGATACAACCATTGGTAATAAAAATATCTTCCGTTGCAATGAAGATTCCGTCTTCACGCCAATGATCAGAAAGCGCTTTTCTTAATTGCTCATGTCCTTGTTTATTACAATAGAGAAAATCTTGTGGCTGGCAATTTTTTAACGCCCGTTGAATAGAACGACGTAAACCCTCTACCGGAATAAAATGCGGCGTCAACTGAATCGAACCCAACGGTACGAGATGGCTTTGTAAGGCGGCTTCTTGAATTTGGTTATGCAACTCTAAATTTGAGACTTGCCGAGGTAAAGACAAAAAATCTGGACTATCCGGAATAGGACTAGATTGAGTACGAGCAACCACAAAATAACCTGATTTCGGCTTTACATAAATCAGCCCCCTCGCCTCAAGTAATTCATAGCAACTTTTTGCTGTGCTTAAGCTAATACTGTGCTGACGAGCGAAATCTCGTAATGAAATCAGCTTCTGATGAGGCTTGAGCTCATCTTGATAAATTCGATGTGCTAATTGATTGGCAAGAACCTGATATTGGAAAGTCATTCTGTGCTGCTTTTTTAAAAATTTCTGTATCTGTACTGGTTTATAGAACACCTTTACGCTATAGAAATCAACTCAAAGAGTAGCAAGATCATGAAATTAAAAGCTATATTGTTATTTACTATTGTTTTAGCAGGTTGCCAGCCACAACCAAAAAACGAGCAGTACAGACATACGGTTTGCCAAAGTCTCATTGAAGGTTATTTAAAAATGACCAATCAACAAGACTATAAAATGGAGCAACGCACTGATGATGAGGCCAGTACGATTTCTCACTATCAATATAAGCGTAATAGCTCAAATGAAGTTGTCATGGTGAATTCAACTTATTCCAAATTATATTTTAGTTGTCGACAACAGCAAAAAAGCTATTTTCTGGCACAGCATTCATCAGAGGGGCAAATCACTCCAATTTTAGAAGTTCATTTTCCAACTAATGGCTATGCTACTTTTAGAGAGCGCTTTTAAAACCATCTTTTAACTGTTCTGCCAAAAACTCAATGAATAAACGGATTCGTTTTGGTAGATGCTCTTGTTGATAATACACAGCATGGATGCTTTGATATTGATGTTCAATTTGGTCTTCGAATAATGCAATCAAGCGTCCTTCTTGAATATCTTTCCAAACTTCAAATTCAGATAGTCGTGCGATACCATGACCTCTAATCGTGAGTTGGCGTACCGTCTCACCGCTAGAAGCTTTAATATTTGCTTGTGCGAAAAAATATTCATCGCCGACTTTAATCGGCCAGCTATTAATATAGGCAGGTCTGGTAAAGCCAATCAGATTATGCTGTTCGAGTTGTTCAGGTTGTGTTGGTGTGCCTTTAATCGCTAGATATTCTGGACTCGCAACAATAAATAAGCGACTTTTACACACAAGTTTGGCATGCAGACTCGAATCATTAAGCTCCCCAAACCGAAATGCCACATCGGTTTTATGCTGCAATAGATCAATCACCTGATCATTACTATTTAACTCAATTTCAATATTTGGATAACACTCTCGAAACTTATGCATTAATGGGGCAATCACGTGTAAAACAAACGGCGTTGCTGAATCAATACGAATGAGTCCCGCAGTACCCTGATCAGATTTTTGTAGTTCTTCTTCAGCCGCATTTAGTTCATTTAAGATTTTACGGGCCTTTACCAAAAATTGCTGCCCTTCTTGTGTGAGTTTTAATTTACGTGTCGTTCGCTCTAACAAGGTCACATCTAACTTCGCTTCCAAGCGTGTTAAAGATCGACTAACTCCCGAAGGTGTTTGTTTTAAATGCTCTGCTGCCGCAACAAAAGAACCCGTATCAACGATTGCGATAAACGCGACGAGTTCTTCAATTGTTGATTTCATGTCTTATTCCATTATTGACTAATGATCAAAGATATTTTGCTTATTCATCTATTTTTTCGCAACAATAAAAAAAGCAAAATGCACATCAAGTTAAATGATTATTCAAATTTAGGTAAACACATGAATATTCCACGTTTTGGTCTAGGTACTTTCCGTCTTAAAGAACAAGCAGTCATTGATTCTGTGAAAACTGCTTTAGACGTAGGTTACCGTGTAATTGATACTGCTCAAATTTATGACAATGAAGCAGCGATTGGTCAAGCCATTGCTGAAAGCGGTGTATCGCGTCAGGACTTATTTCTAACCACAAAAATCTGGGTAGATAATTTTGCTCAAGATAAGTTTATTCCAAGCTTAAAAGAAAGCTTAGAAAAGCTTCGTACTGACCATGTCGATTTAACTTTGATTCATTGGCCAGCACCAGATTTAGGCGTTTCGATTCCTGAAATCATGAAGCTTTTACTTGAAGCGAAAGAACAAGGTCTTACTAAACAAATTGGTATTTCAAACTTCAATATTGAGCTTACTCAACAAGCGATTGATACAATTGGTGCTGAAAATATTGCAACCAACCAGATTGAGTTAAGCCCTTATCTTCAAAACCATAAACTTGTAAATTTCTTACAAGAGAAGAATATTGATGTCACTTCATATATGACGCTTGCGTACGGTAAAGTGCTTCAAGACCCTGTTTTAACTGAAATTGCAGCAGCTCATAAAGCAACGACAGCACAAATTGCACTTGCATGGGCATTGCAACGTGGTTTTGCAGTTATTCCATCTTCGACTAAACGTGAAAACCTGATTAGCAACTTAAAAGCACAGGATATCGAGTTAACTTCAGCTGAAATGCAAATGATTGCCGAACTTGATCGTAACAGTCGTGAAGTTAGCCCAGAGCCATGGGCACCAGTTTGGGACTAAACTCATGAACACTCAATCAAATACGGCGTTCTCGTTATTGGCATTGGCAATTGGTGCCTTTGCCATTGGCACCACAGAATTCTCTCCGATGGGACTGTTGCCGAATATCGCTAATGATTTAGGGATTTCAATTCCAACGGCTGGAATGTTAATTACGGGCTATGCTCTTGGCGTCATGCTAGGTGCGCCTTTCATGACCCTGTGGTTTGGTGGTTTTGCACGACGTAATGCGCTTATCTTTCTCATGGCGATCTTTACGGTAGGTAACCTGATAGCGGCATTTTCACCAAGCTATATGAGCTTATTAGGTGCGCGTCTCATCACAAGCCTTAACCATGGTGCTTTCTTCGGGATCGGTTCAGTTGTAGCAGCAAGCATTGTGCCCGCACATAAACAGGCCAGTGCTGTAGCAACCATGTTTATGGGCTTAACCATTGCGAATATTGGTGGTGTACCGTTGGCAACATGGGTTGGGCAAAACATTGGCTGGCGTATGTCTTTCCTTGCGATTTCCTTGCTTGGTGTGATTACTATGCTCGCTTTATGGAAAGCATTACCACAAGGTATGGTTGCCCAAAAGCCGAATGTGAAAGCTGAGTTGAAAGTGTTAACGCGCACTCCAGTAATACTTGCTCTACTCACCACCGTACTTGGTGCAGGTGCAATGTTTACGCTCTATACCTATATTGCGCCAAGTTTGACTGAGTTTACACATGCTTCTCCGACCTTCATTACGTTTATGCTCATGTTGATTGGTGTCGGTTTCTCAGTGGGGAACCATTTAGGCGGTCGCTTTGCAGATTTGTCTATTAACAAAACTCTGATTGGTTTCTTGGTTCTGTTAATTGTAATGATGGTGACTTTCCCAATCCTTGCACAAAGCCAGATTGGAGCAGCCATTGCATTAGTGATCTGGGGTGCCGCAACCTTTGCTTTAGTTCCACCTTTGCAAATGCGTGTAATGTCTGTCGCTCACGAAGCACCAGGCCTTGCCTCTTCAGTAAATATCGGTGCCTTTAACTTAGGTAACGCAGTTGGAGCAGCAGCAGGTGCGTTAGTACTCGATTTAGGTTGGGGTTATAGCGCAGTATCATTTGCTGGTGCATTGCTAGCAGGGTTAGGTTTGTTATTGGTTTTATTCCAAATCAAACGCGAGAGTAGTCCAGCCCAAGCATTACAGCAGTGTTCAGATTAATAAAAAAAGCGCCTGAGATCAGGCGCTTTTTTTAAGTTATTCATTTTAAAATATCTGGTAATTTAGGTTGTTCATAAATCGGACTAGTCACTTCCCGCTTCATTTTCAACAACATCTGATAAGGTTGCTGTTGAACAAACATATTTACGAAGCTCAGCGGAATCGCACCGGCTGGATCAGCATAACCACTTGTAGTTACTTTAACTTTGTTATTTGCAAGTTTCTGGAAGGTCCAATCCCCTTCATAGCGTGTTAAGCGCACGACATCGGGTTGTATCGGATAATTACTATTAATCGCCGTATTCTTAATGGTAATGAGGCCATTGGCTGCTTTACTCATTTTTCCTTTCACGACCACATCGCGATCTTTTAGAGGAAAAGGAAAATCTAACAGCATATAGAGTGTGAATTCACCCTTTTTCTCATCTTGAGACAACATCTGAACCTTGCCCATATAAGGCACCCACTGATCAGCACGATTTACATCTAAAATCACAGCAACAGCGCGTTCAAGTGGCACATCAAAAGTCGTTTCAGCCTTATATTGAAAGACTGGATTATCAGTCTTTTGATAGGTCCAGACTTTAATATTATTACGGTCTAAGCTGAGTTTAGCTTTTTCCGTAGAAGCAGCCCCCGTCCAGAGGCTGCTTAAGCAAAGAAGAGTGGTCAAGGCAATTTGTTTTTTATTCATGTTCTGCTCTATCTTGTTTTTCTCGCTACACATGGAATACGGACAGGGTTTTAAACCTGTACGTCGTTCAATCCTAAAACATCTTTCATGTCATATTTACGTGCTTCACGGCCCACAACCCATGCAGCAGCTCGCACTGCACCAGCAGCAAAGTTCATACGATTCGTTGCTTTATGAGTCACTTCAACGCGCTCACCTTCACCAATGAACATCACAGTGTGCTCACCCACGATATCGCCACCACGAATGGTTTCAAAACCAATCGTTTGACGTTCACGCGGACCTGTGTGCCCTTCACGGCCATAAACAGCAACTTCTTTTAGGTTACGGCCTAAAGTATCTGCAATCGCTTCACCCATCATTAACGCTGTACCTGACGGCGCATCTACTTTATGACGGTGATGAGCTTCAATCACTTCAATATCTACTGTATCGCCAAATACTTTTGCTGCAAGCTCAAGTAACTTGATTGATACATTTACGCCTACTGAATAGTTCGCTGCGTAAACTACAGGTGTATGAGTGGCAACTTCGTCTAATTCAGCTTTTTGCTCATCTGACATACCTGTTGTACCAATAACCATGGCAACCCCAGCTTCACGGCAAAGCTTCAAATGCTGAGCAGTTGCAACTGGTGCAGTAAAATCAATGATTACATCGCAATCTTTCAGAACATCGGCCAAGCTTCCTGAAACCTTCACACCCACTGAACCAATACCAGCAAGCTCACCAGCGTCAGTGCCCACCAAACTACTTTCCGGACGCTCTACCGCAGCAGCTAATTGATAGCCTGCTTGTTGAACTGCTTGAATAAGCGTACGGCCCATACGACCGCCTGCACCTAAAATACCAATGCGTGGAGCTGCTGACATAATCCTTCCCAATCTTCTGTTTTACGTAATTTGTCTACTATATCAAAACTCTTTGCTCACGATAAAAAGTAAAAATTATTTTTTGAGATGAACTGAAATTTAATCTGTTTTCACAAAAGTTAAAGAATTAATCTGCACACTACTCAGCCACGAATGAAAAAAAGATGACTATAAGGAGTTCAGCATGCATTCGAGAATTATTGGCTTTACAGTGATGATGGGGATTATGAGTTCAGTGGCATTTGCAGAGCCTGCAATCCAGCCAGGAGACACATTAGAAAGCTTATCTAAGCACGTATTACAACTAACGTAAGTACTCAAACAGCAATTCCTACAGCTCAAACTGTAGCAACTGATGCCAATACCAACGTTAAAGTTGAAGATATTGACCCGATTATTGGCGAAACAACAGCAGAGGCGCCAAAAGTAGCTGTACAGGCAGAAGCAGTAGCTGCACCAGTAATCGAAAATGCTCCTACTCTTGCTTCTAACGAACCGACTGTAAGTGTTAATGATATTGATGTTGCTCACCCTACAGAGTAAGCAGACGTAATTTTCTTTTAAGCAGAATAAAAATAATAAGATGAATCAGCGCAATAAAAAGGCGGATATTTTATGAATATCCGCCTTCTTTTTAATTTCTTATCTAATCAAGTATTAATCGAACAAACGATCAAAGAATGATTTTTTCTTCGGTGAAGAAGCACTGTCTTCGCCATCAAAAGAAGCTTGCAACTCTTTAAGTAATTCACGTTGACGAGAATTTAAGTTGACTGGTGTTTCTACCACAATACGGCAGAGTAAATCACCCACCATGCTGCTACGTACTGGACGAACGCCTTTGCCACGTAAACGGAATAGTTTACCTGTTTGAGTTCCCTCAGGAATCTTCAAGCTAACGCGACCTTCCAAAGTTGGAATTTCAATTTCTTTACCAAGTGCAGCATCAGCAATGCTCACTGGTACGTCCATATAAAGATCGGCACCATCACGTTGGAAAATTTCGTGTTCACGAACAACGACTTCAACGTACAAATCACCTGATTGGCCATCACGAATTGCTTCGCCTTTGCCACTCAAACGAACGCGGTCACCATTATCTACACCCGCTGGAATTGTAACTTCCAACGTTTGCTGGCGATCAGCAACACCTGAACCATGACATGCCTGACAAGGGTTTTTAATAATTTTACCTTGGCCACGACAAGTACCACATGTTTGTTGTACAGAGAAGAAACCTTGCTGCATACGCACTTGTCCTGAACCATGACAAGTTTTACAGGTTTCAACATCTTTTGGATTTTTTGAACCTTTACCATCACACACATCACAAGGTGCTGGAGCAGTAAAGGTAATGGTTTTTTTCACCCCTTTTACAGCTTCTTCAAGGGTAAGTTCCATTACATAGCGTAGATCTGATCCGCGACGTTGACGCTGTTGACGTCCACCGCCACCGAATGCACCACCGAAGATATCACCGAACTGGCTGAAAATGTCTTCGGCACTAAATCCACCAAAGCCACCACCACCGCCGCCAAAGCCGCCTTCGAACGCATTATGACCCATGCGATCGTACATGCTACGCTTTTCGCTGTCCGATAAAACTTCATAAGCTTCAGCAGCTTCTTTAAATTTCTCTTCAGCTTCGGCATTGTCAGGGTTTCTATCAGGATGATATTTCATCGCCAATTTACGGTAGGCTTTTTTGATCTCATCATCACTTGCGGTTTTTGAAACGCCTAAAACCTCATAATAATCACGTTTAGCCATTTTTGGCGGTGCTCCTCACGGAATTTTATCAATACTCTATTGCCGACTAAATGGGGGGCTTTAGCCGAATTTACAAGGGTAAAATGTTTAAAAAATAGATATATTAAAAAACTGCCTTATTTTTTAAATATTTAGACAAGCCTTTTAACCATGCATTTAATAGAAATAACCACGCAATAGCACTAAATACCACACCCGCAACCGTAGAGGCGGTTATCCAGAGGTTACTGTCCCATGCAAAAAAGAAGAGCGGAATAAACCAGACCACAGCAAAAATTGCCATACAAAGAAATAGAATCCCGTTTCGCATAATCCATAGTGCATGCGCATGAATCCAAACTTCTGCATTATCTACAACCGCCACTTTACGAGCGACCAAATAAGCAAAGGCCGCAAAAATAACCGTAAACAATGCAAGAAACATGAACGCATAAGAAATTACTATATAACGGCGATGCTGTTCGATATGGTCTTGCCCCATCTGTATTTCACCTCAATCCACTGCACTTAGCCTATTTTTTATGCAGCGAAATAATCCTGTATTTTTTGTGTAAAGACAGGTGCTACTATATTGGAGTTTTCAATATTTCGCACCTTTATTCACAAAAAATTTATGAATTTTATGCGGTTTTTTTCACCTTAAACCATGCTGCGTAGAGCGCAGGTAAGAAAAATAATGTCAGTAAGGTGGCAACAATCAAGCCGCCCATGATCGCAACTGCCATTGGACCAAAGAAAATACTTCGTGAAAGTGGAATCATGGCCAAAACCGCGGCTAATGCAGTCAAAATAATCGGGCGGAATCGACGCACTGTCGCCTCAATAATCGCCTCCCATGTTGGATGCCCTGCTTGCCTGTCTTGTTCAATTTGATCAATCAAAATAAGCGAGTTACGCATGATCATGCCAGAGAGCGCAATTGTGCCCAACATGGCCACAAAGCCAAATGGTTTGTTAAATAGGAGCAAGAATAAAACCACACCAATTAAACCAAGCGGAGCTGTTAACAACACAATGGTCGCGCGAGATAAGCTTTTGAGCTGAATCATCAGTAATGTCATGACCACAGCCAAGAACAGTGGCATACCCGCATTAACGGAATTTTGCCCACGTGCAGACTCTTCTACAGTTCCACCAACTTCAACAAGATAACCACTTGGTAATTCAGCCCGTAACTTATCCATCGATTCAGCTAACTCGCCAACTACTGTAGCTGGTTGTAATTGAGTGCGGATATCTGCGCGAACAGTAATGGTCGGTAAGCGGTTACGATGCCAAATTAAACCATCTTCAAACTTATACTCAATTTTAGCAATCTGGGCTAAAGGCACAGTCGTTCCGTTGTTCGTTGGTACAGCTAAACTTGCTAGGGAAGCCACTTCAACTCGCTCGCTCTGATCACCACGTAAACGGATTTCAATGAGTTCACGCTTTTCACGATATTGCTCAATTGCACTACCTGTAATTGATGCATTAATGAAGTTCGCTAAATCCACACTAGAAACACCCATTTGTCGAGCACGATCTTGATCAATTTGAATTGAAATAATCTTACTCGGCTCACCCCAATCTAAATGTACATTGGTGGTATTCGGGTTTTCGCTAATCAGTTTAGCGACTTTCTGTGCTTCTTGACGGACCAGATTTTGATCTTCACCCGACACACGATATTGCAATGGATAACCAACAGGAGGGCCATTCTCCAGTAATGACACGCGAGTACGAACTTGCGGCAGCAATTGTCTAATTTGTTTGTCTAACGAGCGTCGGATTTCATCACGATCATCAAGCGATGATGCGAGTACAACAAACTGTGCAAAGCTGGCTTGCGGTAATTGCTGGTCTAACGGTAAATAAAAACGTGGTGACCCTGTACCGACATATGCCACATAGTTATCAATACCTTTTTGTTTAGACAGGAATTTTTCAACCTTTTTCACAGCTTGTTCTGTCGCTGTTAAAGAAGCGCCTTCTTCAAGTTTTAAATCGACTAAAATCTCAGCACGGTTTGAAGGTGGGAAAAACTGCTGAGGCACTATCTTAAACATCAGCACAGATAGCACAAAAACACCCACCGTCGTCGCAATTACGGTTTTACGGTAAGTCACACAAAACTCGACCATCTTTCTAAAACGTAAATAGAAATTAGATTGATAAGGATCGTAGTGATGGTCCTGTGAAATGGCCACAGTTTGCGGTTGCGGTTTTTTGGTTAGCCTCGCCCATAAACGGACATACCAAGGTGCTTGATGACCTGTTTTAGTAAAATCGGGTAATAGCTTTTCGCCTAAATAAGGTACGAATAAAACTGCTGCAACCCAAGAGACTAATAAGGCAATCGTTACCACCTGAAAGATAGAGCGAGTGTATTCACCTGTACCAGACTGAGCTGTAGCGATCGGTAAGAAACCAGCCGCAGTAATCAGTGTTCCGGTGAGCATCGGAAATGCAGTTGTTTTCCACGCAAAGCCGGCGGCTTTAATCCGGCTATAACCCTGCTCCATCTTAATTGCCATCATCTCGACGGCAATAATGGCGTCATCGACTAATAGACCTAGCGCCAGAATCAAAGCACCCAGTGAAATCTTATGCAGTCCGACATCGAATAGATTCATCCCCGCAAAAGTCATTGCTAAAACTAAAGGAATAGAAAAAGCGACAACCAATCCTGTACGGAAACCTAAAGAGAAAAAACTCACTAACAAGACAATAATAACTGCCTCAGCGAGTACCTTTATAAACTCATGAATACTGCGTTGTACTGCTACAGGTTGGTCAGAAACTTTTTGGAGCTTCATGCCTAAAGGTAAAGTTTTTTGCAGTTGGGCAAATTCTGTGTCGAGATTTTTACCTAAGGCAATAATGTCACCGCCCTTACGCATTGATAAAGCAATACCAATGCCATTTTCACCCATGAAACGCATACGTGGCTGAGCAGGTTGACTAAAACCACGGTAGACATCAGCGACATCTCCGAGCTGAATGGTTTTATCACCTACCAGTAAAGGCATTTTCTTAATTTCATCAATGTTTTGTAAATGACCACTTACCCGAATCTGGATGCGGTCTGTGCCTGTTTCAAAAAAACCTGCACTTGCCATACTATTTTGCTTTTGTAAGGCATCTTGAATCGCTGTAACTGGAATACCAAGCTGTACCGCTTTGGTGTTAGAAATCTCAATCCAGATTTTTTGATCTTGCAGACCAATTAATTCAACCTTACTGACATCCTTGACACGTTGAAGCTGTAATTGCAAACGATCTGCATATTCCTTAAGAAGTGCATAGTCAAAGTCTTTGCCTGTCAGTACATAAATATTGCCGTAAGTGTCTCCAAATTCGTCATTGAAAAATGGACCTTGTACACCGTTTGGAAGTTCATGGCGTATATCATTTACCTTCTTACGAACGTTGTACCAAACATCAGGAATCTTGTCAGAAGTCAGTGAATCCTTCGCTACAAAAGTGACCAACGACTCACCCGGACGGGAGTAAGCCATAATCTTGTCATACTGCCCTGTTGTCATGAGTTCCTTTTCGATACGGTCAGTAACTAAAGTAGAAACTTCTTTGGCAGTCGCCCCAGGCCAGTAGGTCTGCACCACCATGACCTTAAAGGTAAATGGTGGATCTTCACTTTGTGATAATTTTGAATAAGAGATTGCACCGATAATGCCAAGCAACAGCATAAAATAAAGGACAATGCCCTTATTATTTAATGCCCATTCCGAGAGATTGAATTTCATGGCTGGGTTGCTCCCTGAATTTTCACCCCACGGTTTTCACGATCGATCGGATGAATCTTCTGTTTATCACGTAGCAAATGTACGCCGCCAATCACAACCCAATCATTTGGAGCCAAGCCAGATAACACAGGTACACTATCTTTGCCATATGCACCAATCGTTACAGGTACTTTACGTAAAGTCTGATTCACATTAACCACCCAGACATAAGGCTGATTATCTGTTGCTGAAACACTTGAAAGTGGCACACTCATCACATTGGTTTGAGTCGAGCTAAAAAATACGCGTGCACTTTGTCCAAGCTGAATAGCAGATTGACCTTCTTTGAGTGCAACTTTCACTGTAAATGTACGAGACTGATCCGCTGCTGGGGAAACTTCACGCACATAACCAGCAAATCGGTCATTCGGTTTAGACCATAACGTCACCCAAGCTGCTTGGCCAACCTTGATCTCGGAAACCGCTTGTTCTGGCACACCAATGACAACTTCACGCTCTCCATCAATCGCCAGTTGATAAGCCGCTTGGCCCGCAGCAACGACTTGTCCAATCTCAATGTTTCGTGCAGTAATCACCCCGTTTTTATTAGAAACGAGTTGGTTATAACCAGTTTGGTTTGCAGAAACTTCATAATTAGAACGAGCTTGCTGTAGAGCCGCTTGCGCAGCGTCATATTGATTTTTTACCGTATCGAATTGCGAACGACTTACCGCATTAATCGGCAATAATTGCTGAAAACGTTTAAGTTCGTCTGCTGCTGTTTTTGCTGAAGCCTGTGCATTGTCCAGTTGGGCTTTAGCGGCATTTAATTGTAGCTGAGCATCTGCTACGTCAAGCTTTGCTAAAACTTGTCCGACTTTAACTCGATCACCTACATCCACATAACGTGCCGTAACCTGTCCACCGACCCGAAATGCTAAAGCTGTTTGCTGTCTGGCCTGCACATCCCCTGCATAGCTTTTTTGTTCATTGAGAGTAGTTAAGGGTTGGGCCACCATTACATAGGGTATTTCTTCTGTTTTGGGAGCTTCTTTACTACACCCCATTAATGTGACCGTACAAACAATCACCATACTCATGATGAGAGGTTTTAACAGATTCATATCTTATCGCTCTTATTCAAACTGATTTTTTAAGGCACAATATGCTTGCATCATAAATTGTTTATTTTTTAATTAATATACCCATGGGTACATTAATTAAAGAAAAACTTATAAATTGCTATCTTTTTAAATTTTTATCAGAGGATTTTGTGCAAACAGTTAATCAAAGTGGTCGTCCCAAAGATCTGGAAAAACGTGCTCGTATCTTACAAGCCGCGAAAGCTATTTTTTTAAAATCTGGCTATCACGGTACCAGCATGAACCAGATTGCCCAGGAAGCAGGTGTCACTAAACTCACGGTTTATAATCACTTTCAAGACAAAGCAAACCTGTTTATCTGTGCAATTACGCAAACCTGTGAAGAGACGCTAAATCCTAAACAATTTGAATTAGATGCATCGGTAGACTTTTATCAAGCACTCTTTATTGTGTGTTCACGCGCTTTGCAGATTATTTATTCACCTGAAGCATTAAAGCTGGAACATGTATTATTTGAGCTCGCAGCAGAACAAAGCCCTTTAGCTGAACAGTTTTTTGATGCATCGCATACACGACTTCAAAATCAGTTAGCCGCATTCTTCCAAAAAGCAGCTGAATTAGGTTTTATCCAAGCCGATGATCCAATTTATCAAACAGAGCTTCTTTTAACTTTGTTGCTTGGTGTACGTCACCATAAGGTTCTACTTAGAATTATTGCCGTACCTAATGCAGAAGAGCTAGAACAAATTATTAAAGATGCAATTCATTTATTTTTGCTCAAATATCGGAATTAAACCAAAGTCCGATTGCCAAAAGTTGCACTGAGTGCATGTCTACTTTTAAGATGCAATAAGCGAATTAAATGTTATTTTTTAAGCAAAAATTCACATTTTCTTACGCTCAAAGCTTGGAATGTTTGTTAATCGCGCTATATTCGATAAGAATAAGAACAGGAGAAAATAGCATGGTTCAGCAAATCGATGCGCCACTGCGTGAGGATGTCCGTTTACTTGGCAATTTGTTAGGTGAAACCCTAAAACAACATGCAGGACAAGAACTGTTTAATCAGATCGAACAAATCCGTGCGCTTGCCAAAGGTGCACGTGATGGTCAAGCTGAAGCCGAAAAGCAATTAGAACAATTATTTTTAGAATTGCCCGATGAAGAGCTATTGCCTCTTACCCGCGCTTTTTCTCATTTTTTAAATTTTGCCAATATTGCCGAGCAATACCATGTAGTGCGTAGCCGCAGACAGGCAGAATTTGATTCGGAGGCTAACTCTCCAAATCCGCTTGTTCACCTATTTCAAAAATTTAAAGACAAAAGTATTTCAACAGAAAAACTATTCCAGCAAATTTGTGATCTTAATATTGAATTGGTACTTACGGCGCACCCAACCGAAGTTAGCCGTCGTACCCTCATTCAAAAATATGATGATATCAATGCTTGTCTTTCTCAACTTGATCAGCAAAAACTTACACCTCGAGAGCGTCAAAGTGCACTTGCCAACTTAAAGCAACAAATTAGTTCGGCATGGCAAACAGATGAAATTCGTCAACACCGCCCGACCCCTGTTGATGAAGCAAAATGGGGCTTTGCAACCATTGAACAAACACTTTGGAATGCCGTACCTAAATTTATTCGTGAATTAAATGAGTTGGTTCAAGATAATTGCCAACAAAACTTACCACTCAATATTGCGCCGGTACGCTTTGCTTCTTGGATGGGCGGAGACCGTGATGGCAACCCAAATGTTACTCATCAAATTACCCAAGAAGTACTGTGGTTATCTCGCTGGCAAGCTGCTGACCTTTACCTAAGAGATATCGAAAACTTACGTTGGGAACTTTCGATCCAAACCTGTTCTGAAGAAATGATTCAGGCTATTGGTAACCAACATGCAGAGCCTTATCGTGAATATTTACGTGCTACACGCGAACGCTTAAAAGCGACTCGCCACTGGTTAGCGCAGCGCCTACAAGGCTTAGAAGCAGACGACAGCAATGTCATTAAAAGCAAAGACGAACTCTTACAGCCTTTATTGCTGTGCTATCGCTCTTTAATCGACAGCAACTTGCCTGAAATTGCGAATGGTCAACTTCTCGACTTTATTTACCGTGTGAACTGTTTTGGTATTGAACTACTTAAACTCGACATTCGCCAAGAATCAGGTCGTCATCGCCAAGCGATTTCAGCAATTACCGAATATTTAGGTTTAGGTAATTTTGAATCGTGGACTGAACAAGCGCGCCAAAACTTCCTAATTCAGGAATTACAAAGCAAGCGCCCGCTTTTACCGAAATATATTAATGAACCTGAAGGCAGTTTGATTGGGCACCCAGATGTCCAAGAAGTATTTGCAACCATGCGTACTTTGGCAGACCAACCGCCTGAGTCTTTAGGGGCTTATATTATTTCGATGGCTGAATATCCAAGTGATGTTTTAGCTGTGTTGTTATTGCAAAAAGAAGCAGGTATTCAGCACCCTTTACGTGTAGTTCCTCTATTTGAAACTTTAAAAGATTTAGATGGCGCTGCAACAACCATGAATACGCTGTTCAATATGCATTGGTATAAACAGCACATTCAGGGTAAACACGAAGTGATGATCGGTTACTCCGACTCTGCAAAAGATGCTGGTTTCATGTCAGCTAACTGGGCGCAATATCGTGCTCAAGAAGAGCTAACTGCAATTGCTCAAAAACACGGCGTACAGTTGACGCTGTTCCACGGCCGTGGTGGCTCAATTAGTCGTGGTGGTGCTCCAACACAACAGGCACTATTTTCACAGCCGCCAGGTTCGATCTCTGGTGCAATCCGTGTCACAGAACAAGGTGAAATGATTCGCTTTAAGTTCGGTTTAGAAGGGATTGCCATGCAAAACCTTGAAATCTATACCGCAGCAACACTCGAAGCGACTTTATTACCACCACCAGAGCCAAAAGCCGAGTGGCGTGAAATCATGAACCGTATGACAGATCACTCCGTTAAGGTTTATCGCCAGACAGTGCGTGAAAATCCACATTTTGTGAAGTATTTACGGACCGTTACGCCTGAACTCGAATTACAAATGTTGCCATTAGGCTCACGTCCAGCAAAACGTAAAGTGAGTGGGGGTATTGAGTCTTTACGTGCGATTCCATGGGTATTTGCATGGACTCAAATCCGTTTGATGCTACCTGCATGGCTAGGTACTGGTGCTGCCATTAATGAAGTGATTGCCGATCAGCAAAAAGCAACGCTTGATGAAATGCTCCAGCAATGGCCTTATTTCCAGACGCTTATTGATATGCTGGAAATGGTATTGTCTAAATCCGATGCCAACATTGCACTCTATTACGAGTCTCATTTGACTGAAGATGAAGATTTAAAAGTGCTCGGTAATCAATTACGTCAGCGCTTAAAAGATGCTGTTGAAACGCTCCTTAAATTGAAAGATGAATCAAAGCTTCTTAGTAACAACGAAGTTCTTGATCAATCAATGCAGGTTCGTAAACCGTACTTACTTCCTTTGCATCTTTTACAGGCTGAACTCATGAAACGCCGCCGTGATTATCTTGCTGAGCGTCAGGCAGAGAACACGCCTGTTGACCATGCACTTATGGTGAGTATTGCGGGTATTGCTGCTGGTTTACGTAATACGGGCTAAGCTAATTTTACCAATTGTTTAACAAAGCAGTGCATCTTGATGTACTGCTTTTTACTTGCAAAATTCTCTATTTTTCTTAAATTTTCCTCGATTTTCTATTTTTTTGAATATTTTTTTAAAATCAAAAAATTAGTCTTTATGAGAAAAAAATAACTAATTCCTTATATTTAGAATTCATAAAATTATACCAATCGTTAAAAAACAATTACTTTTCACTAACATACTTCTCTCTAGAGATTAAATGCACTCTCAAGAAAGAGTATCATGGCACCAATTAAAGAATAACGAGCTTATTTTATGTCCAATTGGTTTCCAAAATGGCAGCCTTACCAAGGTGATATTGACCACCGACCGGTCTCTACCAACGAATATCTCCCTCCAGTTCAAAGTGCTATTTTAGGTATTCAACATGCGTTTGCCATGTTTGGAGCAACTGTTTTAGCACCATTACTCATGGGCTTTAATCCTAACCTTGCCATTTTAATGTCTGGTATCTGTACCATCCTATTCTTTTTAATTACGGGTGGTCGTGTTCCGAGTTACTTAGGCTCAAGTTTTGCATTTATTGGTGTGGTTGCAGCAGCAACTGGACATATTACAGGTTCAGGGGCCAATCCAAACCTTTCGATGGCTTTAGGCGGAATCGTAGCATGTGGTGTGTTTTATGCCATTATCGGTTTTATTGTGATGCTTACGGGTACACGCTGGATTGAAAAACTCATGCCGCCTGTGGTGACTGGCGCCATTGTGATGATTATTGGTCTAAACCTCGCACCCGTTACCATTAGAGGTGTTGCAGGCCAACCATTTGAAATGTGGATGGCCTTAATTACCGTACTTTGTATGGGTAGTATTGCAGTCTTTACTCGCGGCTTATTGCAACGTTTGCTTCTATTGGTCGGTTTAATTTTGGCATATGCAATTTATGCTATCACCACTAATGGTCTAGGTTTTGGTAAACCAATCGATTTTAGCCAAATCTCACAGGCTGCATGGTTCGGAATTCCAAGCTTTTCACATCCTACTTTTGATACTAAGGCTATGTTAATTATTGCGCCAGTTGCGCTTATTTTAGTAGCAGAAAACCTAGGTCATATTAAAGCAGTAGGTGCAATGACTGGTGAAAACCTGACGCCGCAATTAGGCAAAGCATTTGTTGCAGATGGTTTAGCAACCACTCTTTCTGGTAGTGTTGGTGCACCGGGGATGACTACTTACGGCGAAAACATTGGAGTCATGGCAGTCACTCGTGTGTACTCAACCATTGTTTTTGTGATTGCTGGTGTCTTCGCCATTTTCTTAGGCCTATCTCCAAAATTTGGCGCGGTAATTAGTACGATTCCAAGTGCTGTTTTAACAGGCGCATCTATTGTCGTGTTTGGTTTAATTACCATTGCCGGCGCAAAAATCTGGATTGAAAACAAAGTTGATTTTTCTAACAATAAAAACCTGATTGTTGCTTCTGTAACAATTATCTTAGGTGCAGGAAATTTTGAATTAATGTTTGGCAATTTCAATTTAGGTGGCATTGGTACAGCAACATTTGCAGCCATTATTCTAAATTGGTTGTTTAGTTTAAAAGATAAAACCTAAATTCAAAAAGGCAGCGTAAGCTGCCTTTTTTGATTACGATTTAGTATGATGAATTTTTGCGTTTCAATACGTTCCTATCATGCGTTTTGATTTTTTTGATTTACAGTTGGTTCTTCATATTGTCTCGACTGGTAGCCTAACTAAAGGTGCTGATCGCTCTGCTATTTCACTTCAAGCAGCGAGCGAGCGTATAAAAAAACTCGAACAGTATTTTGAGACACCCTTATTTGTTCGCCAAACCACTGGGGTAGAACTCACCACAGCTGGACATGCTTTTGTAGAACATGCTCGTCAGCTTTTAGTACAAAAAGATCAACTCGAACAAGAAATGCAGCGGTTTAGGCACCCTACCACAGAGGCATTAACGCTTTGGTGTAACTCTTCTGCTCAAAGTGAATATTTGCCTACGTTATTACCGCAATATCTGGTGCTTCATCCAGAAATGAATATCGATTTGCATGAGGCAGAAAGCTCAGAAATTGTAGATGCATTAACCCAAGGAATTGCGAGTCTCGGTCTAGTCTCAAGTTTTTTTGATACCAGACATTTGCAAACTAAGGAATTTGCGAGTGATCCGTTAGTTCTGATTTGCCCTACTACTCACAATTTAGCTCAATACCAAGAGCTGAATTTGGTAGATGCTCTAAGTTATGGCTTTATTGGCCTTAAACCCCATCACTCTTTGCAACAGTCTATCGAGACCCAAGCTAAGCTATTAGGCTTTAACATACAGTACCGTTTGCGCTTACCTAACTTTGGCGCAATTGCTGAGGTAGTCGCCAAAGGCGTGGGAATTGCGATTATGCCAGCTCGTGCTGCACAGCGTTTGCAATCAGATTATGATTTTCATTCGATCCAATTACTCGGTGCATGGGCAAATCGTAAACTGCTTTTAGCCACGCAAAACTTCAATCAGCTGCCTAGCAGTTATAAGCAATTTGCAGATTTCCTATTAGAGCATCGCCCTTAGAAACTTGGTTTAGTGCAAAATCATATAAAGACCTAACGACACTAACCCTATGAAAAAGATACGGCGAAATAACTGCTCATTGAGTCGATAACGGATTTTTTTACCTAACCACATTCCAACGAGTGCAGCCAACAACGCAGCAAAAGATAAACGATAGTCCAGTGTTACTGCAGACATCGGGTTATGGTGTAAAAAAACAGCAAGGCAAATGGTAGAGACTGTAAATGTTAATCCCAAAGCTTGTACCAGCTCATCACGTTTTAAATGCAAAGACTGCAAATAAGGAACAATCGGAATAATAATGACGCCTGTTGCTACGGTGACTGCTCCACCAATATACCCAATAATCGGCGATAACCAGCGCTCATGCTTCCCTAAGTGCGGAAGCTTTTTGACACACAGTCCATAAAGACCATATAAGGCCAACATACAGCCCAATAAAATCTCACTACTCTGCCCATGGCTTTGGCTTAAAGTCGGTAGAAAACTCCATATTGAGCCCACCACAATACCTACAAGCAAAGTCCAGAAACGGCGAATAAAAGCCCAGACATGTCCTTCAGCAAAAAGCTGCCAGACATTGGTGACCATTGAAGGAACAATGAGTAAAGAGGCTGCTTGAAAAGGACTCATTGCGATGGTGAGTAAGCCCATCGATACTGCGGGCAACCCTAAACCGATCATGCCTTTAATCATGCCAGCAAAGGCAAACACCATCATAATAATTACTAAAAAAGTCACTGTTTATCTCCGATTCCCTACATGGTTATGCTACGGAAAAAAACAGGTTTTGCCCTATTCTTGTTTTTAGGAGTAGGCCTCAATTAGAAGTTGAGGCCGTTTTGTATTTTTCTTCTAAAACATTACTAAAAATACTTTCAATCATCCAAACGCGGTACAAGCTATTAAATACATAACTTTGCCCATCAATACGCAACTCTAGAACTGGTAAATCAGGCTGATGTTTATCTTTGCAAAAAGCATCATTTTGTGTCAGAACAGCTGGCACATCCTGCTCTGTTAACTGCTCAATTCCCAGCTGATGCTGTAATTCTTGGAAATGCTTTTGGAAAGATAAATCTTTGCCTTTTGTCCAAACTGCTTGCAAGATCGTAAAAATCGTATCGATTTGCTGATTTTCCTGCACACTATAGAAAAGCTTTGCCATTTCAAGCGCACTTTCTTCGGTAGGGCGGCAAAAAGGAGTAAAAGCGACATCTGTTCGTTTAGAAACACGTGTTGCCAAACTCCAATCAAACCAGTCTCGGCCTTGGTAGCTTAAAGGGTAAACTTTTAATTGAATATCATAATAATCAGCCAGTTCTTCCTTAATATAAGCAAGCAACAGCCAACTCATTGGATCTTCTAAGGCAATATATAAATCAAGTTCAGGATGAAGTGTCTGAATTTCGGTAAGTGCCTCAGCATCATTAATTAAATGTTCACGCCATTCAATATGATTAATTAAAAAGATCGGATTGCCAGTCAGTAATTTTTGCTGTTTTAGACGACGGGTTAAACGTAATAAATCATCTACTGCATGATATTTACGTCCACCAAATTCAAAGTAAGCTGCCGGTACAGGCTCATCCGTAAAAATACGTTCTGAAAAATGTTGAGGAAGCTGATGTTTAACTGCCATGGCATGTAAAGTACGCAGCTTTCCGTATTGCTGCTGCCAAAGCATATGAAAAATGTCTTCAAGTAAATGTAAGAAATTCTGACCTTGTAATGGGGTTCTTTTTAATATGACAGCGGCTTGTTTTAAAGATTCTTGGCTTGGGATTTCTGGAAATTCATCAAAAGCAAAACGATGTTGTTTGGCTAATATTTTGGCATCATTCAAACAATAATTTTGCCATTCTTCATGCGACATACCATTCGGAGGTTCAGAAGCCGTATGGGAAATAATAATTTTTAAGGGCTTAAGTTCATCACTTAAAATCTCATCAAGCTGAGACAGTTGCTGAACAGCTAAATAGCTATACACATCATCAAGTCGTAAATAAATACTTAAACCATTTTCCGTGGGTAACACCGCTTGACGTGAAGGTTTTTGGTAAAACCAACTCGATCGGATAGGGTCAAACCAACGGCGTAGCAGTGACATGAGAGTAGAGCCTCTAAAAAATAAATCCTAAGCAAGACCAAAAAACTGCTTTGATCGCAGTACAAAGTACCGCAGAAACTTCATATACAAAATGCTGATGAGCTCTGCTTACACAGAACAAAGATCATGTTATTGCACATATTCCTGCATCGGTGAAGATTTTATCATCATTTTATGGCAAACCCATAGAATGACTTGCAACACCCTCATCTACAAGCCTATTTTTTCGAACAGATGTAAAAAAAGCACCCATCAGCATGATAATAATTCATCGTGCAAATGGATGCATAGTTTCTATTCAATTAATAAAATTGAATATTTTATAGAACGCGTACAGCTCCTTTCGCTGCACTTGTTGTATGCATTGCATAAACTTTTAACGCTTTTGATACCTTACGTTTACGTTCTTCTTTCGGATGCCAGCCTTTCGCTTCCTGAACTGTACGACGGTGCGCCATAGTCGCATCATCAACGTTTAAGTGAATGGTACGGTTCGGAATATCGATTTCAATGGTGTCGCCATCTTCTACCAAACCAATTGCACCACCTTCAGCAGCTTCTGGCGAAACATGTCCGATTGAAAGACCTGATGAACCACCAGAGAAACGGCCATCTGTCACCAATGCACAGTCTTTTCCTAAACCTTTCGATTTAAGGTAGCTGGTTGGGTAAAGCATTTCTTGCATACCCGGACCACCACGTGGACCTTCATAACGAATCACAACAACATCGCCAGCTTTAATATCATGACCCAAGATTGCATCGACAGCGGCATCTTGGCTTTCAAATACACGCGCTGTGCCCGTAAATTTCAAGATCGATTCATCTACACCCGCAGTTTTTACAATACAACCATCAAGCGCGATGTTGCCGTATAGCACAGCTAAACCACCATCTTTAGAAAATGCATGTTCTGCATTACGGATAACGCCTTTTTCACGATCGCCATCTAAAGTTGCATAGTAACGATTTTGAGAGAATGCAACTTGTGTTGGTACACCACCCGGAGATGAGCGATAGAACTCATATACGTCTGCATCTTCAGTGCGAATAATATCCCACTTATCCAATGCATCTTTTAAAGTTTTCTCGTGTACAGTTGGCACTGATACATCAAGTAACTTCGCACGGTCAAGCTCACCCAAAATGGCCATAATACCGCCAGCACGGTGAACATCTTCCATGTGAACGTCTTGTTTCGCAGGCGCTACTTTAGACAGTACAGGAACTCGACGTGACAACTCGTCAATGTCATCCATTGTAAAATCAACTTCTGCTTCACTTGCTGCAGCCAATAAATGCAGAACCGTATTGGTTGAACCACCCATTGCAATATCAAGGGTCATTGCATTTTTAAACGCAGCCTTGGTTGCAATTGAACGAGGTAGAATACTTGCATCTTCTTGTTCGTAATAGCGCTTAGCCAATTCAACAATAAGTTGGCCTGCTTTTAAGAATAGTTTCTTGCGGTTTGCATGTGTCGCAACAATCGAACCATTACCCGGTAAAGATAAACCTAAAGCTTCAGTTAAACAGTTCATTGAGTTTGCAGTGAACATACCTGAACATGAACCACATGTTGGACAAGCCGAACGTTCGAACTCTTCAACTTCTTCGTCTGTATAACTTTCATCAGCTGCAACAACCATTGCATCAACAAGGTCAATCGCTTTTTCATTACCACGGAACTTGACCTTGCCCGCTTCCATTGGTCCGCCAGACACAAAAACAACTGGAATATTCAGGCGCATCGCAGCCATCAACATTCCCGGAGTAATTTTGTCACAGTTAGAAATACATACCATCGCATCGGCGCAATGTGCATTTACCATGTACTCAACTGAGTCAGCAATCAAATCACGTGATGGTAATGAATAAAGCATGCCGTCATGCCCCATTGCGATCCCGTCATCTACTGCAATCGTATTAAACTCTTTAGCAACACCACCTGCCGCCTGAATTTCTGCTGCGACTAGTTGCCCTAAATCTTTAAGATGTACATGGCCCGGAACAAATTGAGTAAATGAGTTGACCACCGCAATAATCGGTTTGCCGAAATCCTCATCTTTCATTCCTGTTGCACGCCATAAGCCACGTGCGCCAGCCATATTTCTTCCGTGTGTCGATGTTTTTGAACGATAGTCAGGCATTAGTGTTTCCAACAAGTTGTGCTTGAGCGGAATTTCTTCCACTCTGGCTGAATGATACTGATATAGCGTTAGATCAGTCGGAATATTGACTCATCATCATAATTTGATCATTCTCCATTCTATAGAAGCAAATAATATTCGGAAAGCCAAGAACAGTAATAGTCAGTCAATATTTAGCAAAACTTACATGAATAATTTTTTATTTTTTCATAACCTTTTTTTATCAATAAAAATTTTTGAATAATTTTTTGTTCACTATTTAAAAATCAAATCTCTCAATAGCCATGAGTTTAGGGCTTCAAACGTTTTTCACGTATACTACCCATAAACTCTTTTTGGATTGCATTTGTGAAAATTATTTTTGCTGGCACCCCCGAATTTGCTGCAACACCATTGGCGGCATTATTAAAAACTTCCCATGAAATTATCGCCGTTTACACCCAGCCAGATCGTAAAGCAGGCCGTGGACAAAAATTAACGCCATCTCCTGTAAAACAGCTTGCGCTTGAACATGGTATCCCTGTTTATCAACCACTTCACTTTAAAGCATCTACAGAAGAAGGGCTCGCAGCCCAACAAGAACTTGCAGCTTTAGGTGCCGATGTGATGGTCGTTGCAGCCTATGGCTTGATTCTTCCACAAGCTGTGCTTGATACACCTAAATATGGCTGTTTAAATATTCACGGTTCACTATTACCACGTTGGCGCGGTGCAGCACCCATTCAACGTGCGATTGCAACAGGTGATGAAGAAACCGGAATCACAATCATGCAAATGGCTGCTGGTTTAGATACAGGCGATATGATGTATAAAACCTACTGTCCAATCACAGCCGAAGATACATCAGCGACTTTACATGACAAACTCGCAGCTCAAGGCGCAACAGCAATTTGTGACGTACTCGAGTCAGAAGAAACACTACAAAAATATTTAGCAGAGCGTGAAGTTCAAGATGAAAGCCTAACTGTCTATGCACATAAGTTAGTGAAATCAGAAGCTCGTATTGACTGGTCAAATGATGCTGTTCAGCTTGACCGAAATATTCGTGCGTTCAACCCTTGGCCAGTTGCATTCATTCAGTTAGATGAAAATAGTGCTTTGCGTGTTTGGAACTCAACCACTTCCACTCAAAGCCAAGCAAATGCCCAAACTGGTGAAATTATCGCGATTGATAAACAAGGCGTACATGTTGCTTGCGGTGAAAATACATTTATTTGTCTGACCAGCGTGCAATGGCCGGGTGGTAAAGCAATGAATGCACAACAAATTGCACAAACTCAAAAACTTCACGTAGGACAAATTCTACCATGAGTCAGGTTTCATCAAATTCGTCACGATTTAACTTACGTGCTCAAGTCGTTCAGACGTTATTAAAAGTCCAGCAAGGGCAATCACTTGCTAGTATATTAAATACACAACTGAATCAAGTTGCAGAACGTGATCGCGCACTATTTCATGAACTTGTTCTAGGTACGCTACGCCAATGGTTTGCTCTTAAATCAATTAGCCTACCTTTACTCAGTAAACCGTTAAATAATGAAACTGTTGAAACCTGTCTGTATGTTGGGCTTTATCAAGTTTTATGCACGCGTATTGCAGCGCATGCTGCTATATCAGAAACAGTAGATGCCACCAAACAACTTGGTTTTCCTGCGCTCGGCGGTATTGTGAATGCTATTTTGCGCCGAGCTACTCGTGAAACTGATGACTTTCAGCAAGGTTTACAGCAAGCGCATGGCTTACCAAGTTGGCTTTTCAAAAGGTTAAAAAAGGATTGGGGTGAACAAACTGAATCTCTTTGCCAATCATTAAAACAAGTCGCACCTTTAACCTTGCGAGTTAACCAGCGTCATATTGGCCGTGATGCTTATTTAGCAAAATTACAAAGTCTAGATATTCAGGCACGTGCTTGTACTCTGTCTGAAGCAGGTATTCTTCTTGAACAATCTGTACAAATTACTCAGCTACCCAGCTTTGAAGAGGGATGGTTTTCTGTACAAGATGAACATGCTCAGCTATGTGCAACATTATTGCCAGATCTAAATAATAAAACAGTAATTGATGCCTGTGCAGCTCCCGGTGGAAAAACAGCTCATTTACTCGAAAAGTTTAAACCGGCTCAGCTGATTGCTATTGACCAAGATTCGAATCGTTTAATCCGTGTAACTGAGAATTTAAACCGCTTAGCACTTGATCAAAGTCAAACAGAAATTTTGGCAGCCGATGCAACCCAATGGGTACCTGCACAACCAGTAGATTGTATTGTGCTTGATGCACCTTGCTCCGCTACAGGCGTTATTCGTCGTCATCCTGACATACGTCTATTGCGCCAATCTAGCGACATAGCTCAAACGATTGAACTGCAAAAGCAAATTTTGGAACACATGTGGCAACAACTCAACGTTGGAGGCACATTGCTCTATATTACCTGTTCAGTTTTAAAAGCTGAAAATGAACAGCAGATGATAAATTTCTTTGCAGAACATACTGATGCAAAAGAAATTAAGATTGAAGCGAATTGGGGACTTGAACAAATTCATGGTCGACAATTATTACCGCAAGCACAGTCTGGCGATGGATTTTACTATTGTAAAATTCAAAAAATTGCATAAAAAAAGCAGGCTTTAAGCCTGCTTTTTTAGATCAGCATCAAAGCGTATGCTGATCTTTTACATCTTCTAAAACGTCATCTAACTCTTCAGGATGTTTCGATAAATGTAGAATGGATAAAGCCAACCCACCCCATAAAAACACCATCGAAATCACCATCATCACGATTGCCGAAGTATTCATTATTTTATCCTCCTAGCGATCTTTCATTTTGCTTAACACGATTGCAACGACCGCACAGAAAATCACACTGCCCCAGCCGAATACACCTTGTAAGCTCATACTATAAGTATCATAGCCATTTTTGATCAAATTAAAAACAGTCATACAGAGTGTAGTTAACAAGATTAAAGATGTAATAACCGTTAAAGTGAAATCCCATCCCTTACCAACTTGAATGGTTGAGATACGATTTATATGGTCACTAAGTTCTTTAAGAGCTGAACGTTTAAACCAAGCTACGCTAATAATTGATATTAATGCGCCACCGATAATACCAATGTTATTAATAAAGTGATCAACAATATCAACCAACTTAATTGCATTTACACTTGAGAATAAAATAATTGATACAAGTGCACTACCACCACCAATAATCGTTACAGCTTTTTTACGGCCCCATTTCAACTTATCTTGCATTGCTGCAATCGGCACTTCCAAAATACTGACCATCGAAGAAATACCTGCGACGAAAAGTGAAGAGAAGAATAAAAGACCAAATAAATCAGCCCCAGCGCCTAAGCTTGAAATAATTTTAGGGAATGCGATAAATGCTAATCCAATTCCGCCACTCACGACATCTTTAACATCAGTACCTGCTGCATGTGCCATAAAACCAAGAGCAGCAAAAATACCAATCCCTGCCAAAATCTCAGTTGATGCATTTGCAAAACCAACGATTAAGCCAGAACCAGTTAAATTCGTTTTTGGTTTTAAATAAGATGCATAGGTAACCATGATCCCGAAACCAACAGATAATGAAAAGAAAGTATGACCATAAGCGGCTAACCATACTTTATAGTCCATCATTGCTGACCAGTTTGGCGTAAAGAATGCATTCAAACCTTGAACTGCACCTGGTAAACGCAATGACTGAATCACCAAAATAGTGAAGAGAATGAATAATAATGGCATGAAAATTTTATTGGATAATTCCACACCCTTTTTCACCCCACCATAAAGAATGATTAAAGTAAGTGCCCAAATTCCAACAATCGGCCAGAATAAATGACTTACAAACTGTAAATCAAAACCAGTCGCTTTTGACGTTTGTAAATAGGTATTAAAGAAGAAACCTTCCGGATCACTTCCCCACATTTGACCAATAGAGAAGTAAACGTAACTACCTGCCCATGTCAAAACGCTCGCATAATACAAACCGATAATGATACAGACACAAACTTGCCACCAACCTAATGTTTCTCCACCTTTAAATAAGGCCCGGTATGCTTTTGGAGGTGAACCAGTACTACGATGACCGACCGCATAATCTAAAAATAGTAACGGTAAACCAGCAGTAATGAGTGCCAATAGATAAGGAATAAGAAAAGCCCCACCACCATTTTCATAAGCAACGTATGGAAAGCGCCAAATATTACCTAAGCCTACAGCCGAACCAACGGCTGCAATAATAAAACCAGATCGTGACGTCCAGTTTTCACGAGAATCTGTCATAGAACACCTAATGTTAAAAGATTGCTTATTTTTACTGCTATTGTTGATTGTTATTCCGCATGCAAAAAAAGAACCAAAGAATACTTTTGTGTTTGATTGAGAATAAAAGGCACCTTGTGAGTATTTTTATTTTCATTTCAAACAAGCAAAAATAGAAAATTCTTCCTTAAAGATTTTTGTCCATTTTTTGCCCCTATATAGCTGAACAATACCTGTTTTTATTTCTTTTTACTGTAATTTCCATCAGAAATTTTACGAATTTTTTAAGTTTTTTTCACAATTGGTTATTTTTCAGCTAATCTTTACGTTTAAATCAAATAGTCAGACAATATTGTTCAATGACATTTTCTTCCAAATCTTAAAAAGATCTATTTAATTACTCGACTTATCCATTAATTTCTTCCTTAATTTCCAATTAAAATTTGATAATACCCATTTTTTAGATGACAAAATTTATACTAAAATCTGTAGAGGGCTAATGTTATCCAAATAAAAAAAGTAAATATTAATTATTTGAAATGATTAATATTTTATCTAGCTTAGAAAAATTATTAATAATATAGGCTTCAGACTCATATTTTTTATCAATGCATCTGTAGCAAGATGTCTATATGATGCGCTCAAAGATTTCTTTTATGCGGATGTTCAAAGTGAAAATATTAAAAATATCTTTATTAACGCTCGGGATGGGCTTAAGTGGCCTTGCTCAAGCAGATTTTGTTGGAGTAAAGGGAGATGTCGGCTACTGGTTTTACGATGGTAAAGCGAATATGTCTTCTCAATTTCCTGATGATCAAGATCTAGATCAAAAAGGTAGTGCTCAACTCTCATTGGCAATAGAACACCCAATCCCATTTATTCCAAATGCAAAAATACGTTATGTAAATTTAGATACTCAAACTAAATCAGAAACTCTAGGTCAAGCTAACTATAAAGTTGATTTAGATCATAGCGATTTTATTCTCTATTATGAGTTACTAGACAATATTGTGAGTGTAGATGCTGGGCTTGGTGCAACTGTACTAAATGGTGATATTACTGCTTATACAGGTAAGCGCGTAGATATTGATAAAACGTATCCTATTGCTTATTTATCTGGTGAAGTCAAACTTCCATTTACAGGCTTAAGTGCTAAAGGTGAAGCAACCTATACGAACTTTGATGATGCACGAATCACAGATGCATTAGCAGAAGTAAAATATAAATTTGCAGATAATTTACTCATTGATCTTGGTTTAACAGCAGGGTATCGCGTACTTAATATTGATTTAGATGACTACGATAACACTGACCTTAAATTTGAGTTTAAAGGCCCATATATAGGTCTAGAAGCACATTTCTAAATCAGAATTTCAGAAATAAAAAAGAACTCTATATGAGTTCTTTTTTATTTAAATCATATCTACATAACCTAAATATTCTCGAATCCTTTGACACCACGCTTGAATATTTGGATATAGCTCCAAATCAAAACCACCTTCCTCCGCGACATGCGTGTATGCATACAAGGCAATATCAGCAATAGTTAATTGATCTCCAACAAGATAGTCTTGATCTACTAAAGCTTTATCCATAATAGATAGTGCTTTATGGCCTTTTGGCTGTAAATTATGGTATTCCTCTATTCTTTCTGGTGGTAACCCTAAATATTTATTAATAAAACGAGCAACTGCAATAAATGGTTCATGACTATACTGTTCAAAGAACATCCACTGATACATTTTTGCTTTCGTATAGGAATCTGTAGCAATAAACTCTGTTCCCTCCGCCAGATAGCCTAAAATAGCGTTAGATTCACTTAAAACACGGCCATCATCCAGAACCAATACAGGTATTTTTCCATTAGGATTTAAGAATAAAAAATCTGCTGTTTGAGTGTCTTTTTTTAAAATATCAATGTGGACCCATCTATGTTTAATATTTAATAAGGAAAGTAATAGTTTAATCTTATAACAATTACCTGAACCTACATCACCATAAATTATCATAGATGCTTTTCCCTTATTATTCATATTTAAGTATGTAATTTTCTTATTATTTATAGCATGAATCTTTCATAATATTTTCAGTTTTATTTTTCCCATTTAATTCCCACG